>CAZFYJ010000127.1:0-6153 GCA_964523215.1 uncultured Sphingomonadaceae bacterium
GCCGCATGGCCATCAAGCCGGGCGAGCGTTGCCGGCATGCTCTCGTCCATCTCGCGCAATATGGCGTCGAGTGCGACCAGCACATCCTGTGACGTGGCAGTAAAACGTTCGGCCTGTTCGGTGCCGGCCGCCATGCTGGCGCTGGCTTCCTCGCTGCGCTGGTGCAGGGTCACAAGCGCTGCCGAAAGCCGTGCCAGCCGCTCTGCATTATCGGCATCCAGCCGGGCAAGCGCATCGGAATTGGCGGCTGCATCGGCCTGAAGCTGCGCGGCAAGCGACGCTGCCTTGTCCGCCTGGGTGTCGATCAGGGTGCCGATCGCGCCCGCCACGCTCTCGCTGGCGCGCAATGCCTCTCCCAGCCGGGCAACATCACCGCTGGTGATGGCGCTGAGCGATTGGCCGAGCGTTTCGGTCTGCCCGTTCAGCTCGGCAAGCCGCTGCTCCAGTTGCTCGCTCAGGCTGCTGAGACGAAGCGCACTGCTTTCGCCAGCTTCACCTATGGCTGCAATCTTGGCTTCAAGGTTGGAGCCATGCTTGTGTGCGATAAGCCCGGCCTGGCGCACATTTTCGGCCATGCGCTGCGCCACCACATCCACTTTGGGCAGGCCCGCCAGCACCGATTCCATATTGCGCCGGGCAATGCTGCTCTGTTCGCTGGCGGCGCTTGCGCTTTCAACAATGCGGTTGCCCGCATCGGCGAGCTTGCCGGCAAGGTCGGTCAGATGCTGGGCAGCCTCCAGCGACTGGTTGACGGCATGATCCCCATTGCGCAACAGCTGTTCCTGGCTGGACCGGATATAGTCCGTCGCGCCGGCCAGCCGGGCTTCCAGCTGGGCGGAGCGCTGTTCGAGCTGCGCCAGCAGCGCACCATAGCGATTGGCCTCTGACAGCGAATTGCGCTGCAGCCAAAGCGCCATGATGGCAATCAGCACCAGCGGAGCCGCGATCATCGCAACCGTCTGCGTCGCGCGCGCCGGATCGGGCTGCGCCAGCCACGACGGGAGGAGCGCATAGGCGGCAAAGCCGGTCCAGGCGATTGCAGCGAGCGCAAGGCACCAGCCAATCGCACGATCGCGGAATCGGCTGCGCTGCGCCGCTGCCGTTTCATCATCCCATGCGTCGTCCCAGCGTGCCTGCGGGCCTTCTGCCGCGACAACCGCAGGGGCGGCATCAGCCTGCTCCTTGGCCGCCGCCTTCTCGCTTTCCTCCACGTCTGTCGTCGCTTCATCTGGTTGCGGCGCAGCCATGCGGGCTGGAAGAGGGCGTCCCACGCGGACGGAAACATAAGGGCTGGCGGCCGAAGCATCGGCTGCGCGCTCAGCTCCCTCGGCAATGGCCCCTGCACTATCCGCAGGATCGCCAGCCTGTTCGCTTGCCGGATCGCCAGGATCGACCTTGTCGCGCCACAGCCCGATCACCTTTTTTTCTTGCGACACAATGCGCCCCTTTTCCCTCATTTTGTGCAGCTTTATGTCTGGCATTTACCACAAATGCGGCACGAATAAACGCATATTTAACCACGCGGCCGATAGCGTCTGTGCCATGGCGATGGATGCTGGCCCGATTGATGCAATGCTTGGTGCCGCGATTGGCGACGATGCCGATCTCGCAAATGAACTGCGCATGGCGTTCAAGGAAAGCGCGGCGCGCCATCATGATCTGATGCGCCGGGCGCGCTGCGATGCAAACTGGCGCGTTGCGGCATGGCGACTCAAGGGGCTTTCCGCGACATTTGGCGTCGATCATCTGATTCGACTGGCAGAAGCCGCGGCCGAAGGCGTGCCGGGTGATCCGGTGGTCCTTCGCGATATCGAAAGCGCAATCGCCGCCGTATAAATCCGCCATGCAGAGGCGGGACATACTGCATTCAATTTCCGTTCACAGCCTGGCATGCATGGCGCTGCCGGTTAACGCTTGCCACTTGTGTGTCCGCGCATTAGCGGCAACATATGCCCGGCAGGCAGAGATAGGCCTGCATGTTTCAGGAGTGAGCAAGATGCGTTCGTTGACTGTTTTCAGCGTTTTTTCGGCACTGCTGCTGGCTGGCGTCGCGCCTGCCGCGCCCCTTTTCGCCCAGGATGCCGAGAAGCAGAAGCCGGCCAAGGCGGAAAAGCCCAAGAAAGCGCCAAAAGAGAAAAAGCCGAAAAAAGGCGAGGCACCTGCTGCAGACGCGCCAAAGGCCAGCCCGGAGTTCATCAAGGCGATCGACCCATACAACAAGGCGTCCAAAGCCAATGACTGGGCCACAGCCAAGGCTGCCGTCGTCGCCGCCACGGCGATTGCGAAATCGCCCTATGAAAAGTTCATCGCCGGCCAATATCTCACAAATGTGGGGGTTGGCGCGAAAAATGATGCCGATGTCGAAGCCGGGGTGGAGCAGATGCTGGCAAGCGGCTTCGTTCCGCCCGAAGGCAATGGCCAGCGCTATTTCTTTTCGGGCAATTTCGCGTTTCAGCGCAAGGATTTTGCCAAGGCGGCCTCGCGCTTTACCGAGGCTTTGAACGCGGGCTATTTTGATCGCAATACGCTGCTGCTGCTGGTCATCGCGCACACCGAGCAAAAGAATGTCGGCGCCGCCGCTGCTGCCGCCCGCCAGTTTGGCCCCGCATTTGCAGCGAAGAACCCGGATGGTGCCCGTCAGGTCTATCTCAACATCGCCGAAGCCTATCGCCGCGCCGGCAATGCATCAGAGACCGTTGGCTGGCTGCGGCAGGTGATGCAGATGGGCTCGTCCGGCGCGGCTGATTGGCGCAAATATGTGACCATCTATCTTGAAACAGCCTCGCTTGAGCGGGATGCCACGCTTGATGTCCGCCGCCTGATGGACAGCGCAGGCGGCCTTTTCGAACGGCGTGATTTTATGCTCTATGCAATCGATGCCGCCGAGGAAGGCCTGCCATCGGAGGCACTGCGCGTGGTCAATCGCGGGGTGGCCGCCAACAAGCTGAGCCTTGCGCCCAACGCCAATAACGAGCCAAACCGCGCCAAGGAAATTGTCGATCAGTCGCCGCGCCGCATTTCCGATGAGGAAAGCACCATGGCCGCCTCGGAACGCGACGCCAAAGCCTCGAAAACCGGGCGTCTGGCGCGGCTTGTCGGCGATCTTTTCCTCAGCCGCGAAGATTATGCAAAGGCGGTGAGCTATTATCGCCTGTCGCTTGAAAAGGGCGGCGATACGGCTCCCGACGCGCAAAATCTGGTCAATACCCGCCTCGGCACGGCCCTGTTTCGCTTGAATGATCTGGATGGCGCGGCCGCCGCTTTCAAAAACGTGACCGGCGCGCGCAAGGATCTGGCAGAATTCTGGCTGCTGCTGATCGATCAACGCAAGAAGGCTCCACCTGCGCCGGCGCCAGCGACCTGATTGCACGTTTCGAGCCGGACGGACGAGCTCAACAGGCGTGAGGTCATCGCCTGTCCGGCGTCTCTCTCACACCGGGATGCCGTGCTGCTGCTTTGCGGTGCGGATGGTCAGCGAGGTTTTGACGCTGCTGACATTGGGTGCCGACGTCAGCTGCGAGGTGAGAAATTCCTGAAAGCTCTGAAGATCGCGCGCCACGAC
Source organism: uncultured Sphingomonadaceae bacterium (assembly GCA_964523215.1). Classification (GTDB taxonomy): domain Bacteria; phylum Pseudomonadota; class Alphaproteobacteria; order Sphingomonadales; family Sphingomonadaceae; genus CAZFYJ01. The sequence goes on from CAZFYJ010000127.1 coordinate 3,563, forward strand.
CTTGAGAATGAAGTCGATTTCTCCGTTCAGCATATAGCATTCGCGCACTTCGGGCAGACGCCCGACATGATCTTCAAACGCGCGCAGATCCGCCTCGGCCTGGCTTTTGAGGCTGACCATGGCAAACACCGTGATGCCATATCCGAGTGCGGCCCCGTCAAGCGTTGCATGATAGCCCTTGATCACGCCGCTTTCCTCAAGACTGCGCACGCGACGCAGGCAGGGCGGGGCCGTCAATCCGACCTTGGCCGCCAGATCGACATTGGTCATCCGGCCGTCGGATTGCAGCGCACGCAAAATATGCAAATCGATGGCGTCAAACTTCACCTGGCTCATGCGGGATTACCCATTGGTGCAATATCCTTCCTGAAACGCATCCTAGCCTAAAACTTTATTTCACGAAACCGCAAATTGTCCCACATTGCAACGGCATGTGCTTGCCTTGATTCGTGCCCTTTCGCTGGCCGCGGCGAGCGCGTAGGACAGTAAACGCAGCTTAAGATTTGAGCTCGTCCGCAATCCGCTGAACGAGGTTTTGAGCATTCAGGGTCAGGGCTCTGGTTAAAGGGAAGGTCAACGCGCCGTGGCGATACGGTTCGACGACATGTTGGAAACCGTGCTCGCGATGGATGCCAGCCAGCCCGCGCAGCAGCGCGCACAGTGGCAGCAGCTGACCGATCTGCTCGGTCAGCGGGGCGAACGGATGAAGCCTGAGCTGGTCGCAGCAGCGCTGAGGCAGCTTGCCCTTCTCAAGCGCCAGGTTCCCGTGGCGCAGCGGGCGGCGGCGGCGCGAGCTGTCGCGCGTCGCGCCCGCTTTGCACCGCTGGTCGCCTTTTATGCGCTCGACGATCCCGGCATAGCGCGCGACATGCTGCTGGCCGCGCCCATTGCCGACGAAGAATGGATCGCGCTGCTGCCGTCGCTCAGTCCGGTTGCGCGCAATCTGCTGCGCCAGCGGGAGGGGCTTTCGCCTTCTGTCAAACTGGCGCTGGCAAGCTATGGCCCATCTGATTTTCAACTGCCGGGGGCTGTTGCCCCTGCGGCTGCGGACCGTGGAGCGGCAGTGTCCGATCCGCGCCCCGTTGGCCCGCTTGAACAAGGCGAGCAGGACGACGCAGAAGCGCCTGATCCTGCCGCGTCATTCGGCGGTGCCTCTCAGGCGGATCAGATCAGCACGCTGGTTGAGCGCATCGAAAGCTATCGTGCGGCACGCGCGGCACAGCGGCTCTCGGAAGAGGAGCCGCCGCCAGATCGGCAGCGCGCGCGCACGGCAGCACCTTATCCCCGGCCGCGCAGCATTGCCCAGTTTACCTTTGAAACCGGGGCCGATGGCCTGATCCGCTCCGTCATGGGGGCGCGGCGCGGCACGATCATCGGGCTCAGCATTGCCGAGGCGGCCTATGGGGAGGAGCCGGGCACAGATGCCTCATCGGCGGGCGCGTTTCGCCAGCGGGCCGATATCGTCAATGCGCGCTTGCGGCTGGAGGGTGATCCGTCGATTGCGGGCGAATGGCGATTTTCGGCCATCCCGCTGTTCGATCCGACCGAAGGCCGCTTTCTGGGCTATCACGCGCGCGCGCGCCGGCCGCGATTGGGCGAAAGCGCGCATGATGCCGCGATCGCGCAGCAGGGGCGGGACGATCCCGCCGATGCCATGGATGCGATGCGCCAACTGCTGCACGAATTGAAGACGCCGTTGAATGCGATCAGCGGATTTGCGCAGATCATCGCAGCGCAATATTTCGGGCCGGTCGGTCAGCGTTACCGGGCAATGGCCGATGCAATCAGCCAGGATGCAGAGCAGTTGCAGACGCTGTTTGCGGATGTGGAGCAGCTGGTGCGGCGCGGCGATGGCGGCAGCGCTGCGGCGGGTGGCAGCGGCTGTGATGCCCGGGCCGTGCTGCTGCGGATCAGCGATGCGCTCCAGCCCGTCACCGAAAGCCGTAATGTCGATGTCGTCATCGGCATGCCGGAAACGCCCGTTCTTCTTGCGGCATCCGAACATGCAACGGCGCGCATTTTCATGCGCTTGCTGACGGCACTGCTCGATGTGACAGCCCGCGGCGAGAGCCTGCGCGCAAATCTCGCGAGCAGCCGGCGGGCCGATCAGCCGGTCACGCTATCCGTCAGCCTGCCCACTGCGCTCCATGGCCTGTCCGAGGTGGAACTGCTTGATCCTGATTCCGCATCTGCCAGCGATAGCCCGGCTTCCTCACGGCTTGCGCTCGCATTTTCGCTGCGGCTTGTTGATGCGCTTGTGCGCGAGAATAAGGGGGAAACCCGTTTCGCGCCGGAACGGATCGCCATTTCGCTGCCCGCATCTGCCACATTAGCGGAAATTTCAGAAGTCCAGCGCTAAACCCTCTTGCGATGAAAGGGGCAAAAAAATCCAAGCGCCGCTCGATCGGAGCTGAGCGGCTCATGCGTGCGCCTGTCGTGCGCATGGCGGCCATGCGCCCCGATTTTGGCCGGCGCTTCTGCCTGTTTGTCGATACCGAGGAAGATTTCGATTGGGATGCGCCGTTCAGCCGGTCCGGGCATCAGCTCGAATCGGTGCCGGCGCTTGCCACCTGCCAGAATTATTTCGCAGG
>CAZFYJ010000128.1:0-6070 GCA_964523215.1 uncultured Sphingomonadaceae bacterium
TGGCGCCACGCCGCATTGCCATGGCTGGACCGTTCGAGCAGCTGTTCGATCTTCGGCACGCTCTCGATCGTCACGGTATCGCGCCATTTGCGGCCGATCCACTGCCCGGCCATCGACAGATCACCGAAATTGACGGCGATATCGATGATCGTCCCGGCCTCATCGAGCCCCAGCATGAAATCGCCCGCGCACGACGCCAGCAGAACAAGATCGTCCTTGGTGTAGCCAGAAAACATGCTGTCCGGATCGCTGAAAGCGATAGGCAGACCATTTTGCGCGTGGAGGTTCATCGGACGGGCGCGCTTAGCTGAATGAACTCAATGCAACCCCGTTTCCTGCCACCAGCTGATCTGCAAAAATCAACGCCCCCGCGGCATCCTTTGCAGTGCCATCCGCACCACAATTCTGAACGAGGCTCGGCCTTGCGTTGATCGCGCTCCCGCCAAGAAGGATGTGCATGTTCGAATTCATGGATACAGCGCGTAAGGCCCTGACAAGATCGGAGATTTGCGCGCTAGGGCAATCACAACTCACGGTCAATCCGACAATATCGAAATGCCGGCCTGTGCATTCGGCGTAGATGTCTGATGCAGTGGGCGCAACAAGCGCCAGCGCATCCCAGCCGTTCAGCGCGAAAAACTCGCCCAGCATCGATGCGCCAAAACTGTGCTGATCCCCCGGAATTGGCGCAAATAGCGCCGACTTGGCGGGCCCATTGGCAAAGCCGCGACCAGGAATGAGGGCAGATAGGCCGTGCAGCGCCTCCTGAATGCGCCACAGGCCCATCGTGACGTCGACAAAATCTGCGCGGTCCTGCTCCCAATATTCGCCAAGCAGCCGCGCCGCCGGGGCAAGCAGGTGAACAAAAAGTGCTTCAACCGAGTGGCCGCGCGCCAGGATTTGCCGCGCATAAGCGACCAGCGCTGATGTGTCCGCTGCCACGGAAAGCCCGGCAAATCTCTCCACATCATCCACAGAAATCGGGGCACTGGCCGCCGGCGCCGGGCCGGTCTGCGGCCACAGCGTTGGCAGAGCATCCGCCGGCAGATCGATCGAGCGCCGATCAATGCCCTGAACCCGGTAACGCGGCACGACGGGTTCACTTTTTGGGGCAGGCAGGTCGGCAAGCAGCTGCGGGATCACAAGCTGTTCGAGCAGCTGTTTCAGCATCGCAGGCACAGGCTGGTACGTGGCGCTCCCGTTGCCGGCACTGGCGGCCTCGCCATTGGAAACATCGCCCGATCGCGCCACGGAACCGTGCTGCAATCCCGATATCTCCACATGCGATGCCATAGTCAGACTCTCCCTATGGTCTGGCCTGCTCGACTGGCCATACAGTCTGGTCGGCGTGGCATAACGTCGGCCGCGCCCGGCACGAGAGCCTTGCGCGACTCAGAGCCTATATCAGTTCGCCCCCCCTGGCAAACGAAGATCGCGCTGGTTGTCTATTTTTATGAACGTCAATTTATCTTGACACTCATTCCGGTTGCGCCATAATTTTTGCCTACACCGAGGCGAGAGGAACGGCGCTGTCAAAAAGCTGGCCATTGGCGCATGACAATCAGGCGCAGAATTTCAGGGTTTCTGAACATGGAAGCCCCGCGCCGCTTTACACGGCAGAGCAGCGCCGCCGCCGCGATGAGTCGCGCTGGACGCTGGTTCAGGGCGTATTGGCGCCGCTCCAGTTCCTGATTTTCGCGATCAGCCTGTTCCTTGTTGTGCGTTTTTTGTGGACGGGCACAGGCGAACAGGCAGCCGTGGTCTCGATCATCGCAAAAACCTGCATCCTCTATGCGATCATGATCACTGGCTCGATCTGGGAAAAGGCGGTGTTCGGCGCCTGGCTGTTTGCCCCGCCCTTCTTCTGGGAAGATGTGGTCAGCATTGGCGTGCTGGCGCTGCACACGGCCTATCTGCTGATGCTGCTGGCCGGGTTCGGCACCGCGCGTGAGCAGATGTTGGTCGCGCTGGCGGCTTATGCTGCCTATGTGATCAATGCCGCGCAGTTTCTTTACAAAGTGCGCATGGCGCGCCGCGATATGTATGCGCCGCAGGGGGTGGGCAAGGCCGCGCCGGCAGGACGCATCGCATGAACCGTCCGGCCGATATCGCGCCAGCGCTGCCGTCAGCGACGCCCGCTCCCCTTGCTGTGCTCAAAGAACGTGGCCAGCGCGAGGTTTTCTGCGGGTTGACCGGGATCATCTGGCTGCACCGCCGCATGCAGGATGCGTTTTTTCTGGTTGTCGGATCGCGCACCTGTGCCCATTTGCTGCAATCGGCAGCGGGGGTGATGATCTTTGCAGAGCCGCGCTTTGCGACCGCCATCATGGAAGAGCGCGATCTGGCCGGGCTCGCCGATGCCAACAACGAGCTGGACCGCATTGCCGATCAGCTGCTGGCGCGCAGGCCGGATATTCGCACGCTGTTTCTGGTCGGCAGCTGCCCATCCGAAGTGATCAAGCTCGATCTGGCAAAAGCAGCCGAGCGCCTCAATGCCCGGCACAGGCCGGGCGTGCGCGTTCTGACTTATTCAGGCAGCGGCATAGAAACCACCTTCACCCAGGGCGAGGACGCCTGCCTTGCTGCGCTTGTGCCTGAAATGCCTGCCGCACCGGATGGTGCAGCGGCCAATCTCATTATCGTCGGCACCCTGCCGGATATCGTTGAAGATCAGTTTCGCCGGATTGCATCAGCGCTTGGCCTGCCGATGCCGGGCAGCCTGCCCGCCCGCACGCTGGCCGATCTGCCGCCGTTGGGGCCAAACACACGCTATCTTCTGGCGCAGCCATTTCTCGGCGAGACGGCCCTCGCGCTGGAAGGGCGCGGTGCACGGCGGATCGACGCACTGTTCCCCTTTGGCGCCGAGGGGTCCTTCGCCTGGTTCAGCGCCGCTGCGCAGGCATTTGGCATATCCAATGCCCATGTGGAGGCCGTGCTGGCCCCCTATCGCACGCGCGCCGAAACCGCGCTCGCCCATCATCGCCAGCAGCTTTCGGGCAAGCGCATTTTCTTCATGCCTGATTCCCAGCTGGAAATTCCCATCGCGCGCTTCCTTGCGAGCGAGCTGGGCATGATCCCGACAGAGATTGGCACGCCTTATCTTAACGCCGGCCATCTGGCGCAGGAGCTTGCCGCATTGCCGCCTGGCGTGCGGCTGAGCGAAGGGCAGGATGTGGACCGCCAGCTGGATCGCGTGCGGCAGGAACGGCCGGATATCACGGTGTGCGGCCTTGGCCTTGCCAATCCTCTGGAGGCCGAGGGGCTGACGACGAAATGGGCGATCGAACTCGTCTTTTCACCGATCCACGGCTTTGATCAGGCCGGCGACCTTGCGGAGCTCTTTGCCCGCCCGCTGCGCCGCCGCGATGTGCTGAAGGTATAGCAGATGCAGCTTGCCATCTGGACATATGAAGGTCCGCCCCATGTCGGGGCGATGCGGGTGGCAACCGCCATGAAGGGCGTGCACCTGCTGCTGCATGCGCCGCAGGGCGATACCTATGCCGATCTGCTGTTCACCATGATCGAGCGGCGCGATCATCGCCCGCCGGTCACCTTCACGACATTTCAGGCGCGCGATCTGGGCCAGGATACATCCGCGCTGTTTCAGATCGCGGCACAGGACATCGTCACCCGCTTTCAGCCGGATGCCATGCTGGTCGGCGCATCCTGCACGGCCGAACTGATCCAGGATGACCCCGCCGGCCTGATCGAGAAAATGCAGCTGCCGCTGCCGGTGGTCCCGCTCGATCTGCCGAGTTACAGCCGCAAGGAACATTGGGGCGCGGCCGAGACATTCTATCAGATTGTGCGCCATCTGGCCGACAAGCGCATCCGCCCAAGCGGCCAGGGGGAACGCCGGCCGCTGGTCAATCTCCTCGGGCCGACCGCGCTGGGCTTTCGCCACCGGGACGATGTGGCTGAAATCACGGGGCTGCTCGATCGCATCGGGATTGATGTGAATGTGGTGGCGCCGCTTGGTGCATCGGTCGCTGATATTGCGCGGCTGGGCGCGGCTGATTTCAACATCCTGCTCTATCCCGAGACCGGCGAGCTGGCGGCATCCTATCTGGAGCGCGAATTTCACCAGCCGCTGGTGCGCACCGTGCCGATCGGCCTTGGCGCAACCAACGAATTCATCCGCGAGGTGGCAGCGCTGGCCGGGTGCGATCCCGCCGCGGTGCTGGCCGAACATGGCGCGCGTGCGGCCTGGTGGAGCCGATCGGTCGATTCGACCTATCTGACCGGCAAGCGCGTCTTCATCTTTGGCGATGCCACCCATGCCGTGGCGGCCGCGCGCGTGGCAACGCAGGAGCTTGGCTTCAAGCTGGTGGGCCTTGGCTGCTACAACCGCGATCATGCCCGCACGCTGCGTGCCGCCGCCGCCGATTACGGGATCGCGCCGCTGATCACTGATGATCATCTGGCCGTCGAGGCGGCGATTGCCGAGGCGCAGCCAGAGCTGGTGCTCGGCACGCAGATGGAGCGGCATATCGCCAAGCGCTTTGCCATTCCCTGCGCCGTCATTTCCGCGCCCGTCCATGTGCAGGATTTTCCGGCGCGGCATAGCCCGCAAATGGGCTTTGAGGGTGCCAATGTGCTGTTTGACAGCTGGGTTCACCCGCTCGTGATGGGCCTTGAAGAACATTTGCTGACGATGTTTCGCAGCGATTTTGAATTTCATGATGATGCCGGCGCATCGCATCTGGGGCAGCATTCTTCCCGCCAGCATGGGGGCACGGCAGGGGCTGTGACGGACGATGGGCAGGGCGCGCATCATGTGGCCGCGCCCGAAACCTCATCTGCAAGCGGGCCGAGCATCTGGTTGGACGAGGCCGAGGCCGAGCTGAAGAAAATCCCGTTCTTCGTGCGCGGCAAGGCGCGGCGCAACACCGAGATCTTCGCTGCAGAGCGCGGCCTGGCACAGATCGACATCGCAACGCTTTACGAGGCCAAGGCACATTATGCGCGCTGAGCCCACCTCACCCCCGCCTGTGAAGGCTGCCCCGCCGGTCCGCGTGGTGATTGTCACGCTCGACAATCATCTGAGCGGCGCTGTGGAGCGCGCCAATGCAACGCTCGCCGCGCACAATATCAGCATCGGCCTCTATGCAGCTGCCGATTGGGATCGCGATCCATCGGTGCTGGTGCGCGCCAAGGACGACATTGCCGGGGCGAACATCATCATCGCGTCGATGATGTTTCTCGAAGATCATGTGCGCGCCATTCACCCCGCACTGCTGGCCCGGCGCGATGCCTGCGATGCGATGGTAGGCCTGATGTCGGCTGGTGACATCGTGAAGCTGACGCGCATGGGCGCATACAGCATGGACAAGCCCGCGCGCGGGCCGCTGGCGCTGCTCAAGAAACTGCGCGGCCGGGGCGGCAAGGATGGCAAGCCGGGCGGCAGCTCTGGCGCGGGGCAGATGAAGATGCTGCGCCGCCTGCCCAAAATCCTGCGTTTCGTGCCCGGCACCGCGCAGGATGTGCGCCATTATTTCCTCACGCTGCAATATTGGCTGGCAGGATCGGACGACAATGTGGTCGATATGGTGCGCGGGCTGATCGATCGTTATGCCGATGGTCCGCGCGCTGCGCTCAAGGGCCAGCTGCCGGCGGCGGCCCCACGCGACTATCCGGATGTCGGTCTCTATCACCCGGCTGCTTCGCCACGCCTGTTTTCGGATCCGCAGGCACTGCCGCGTGCGGAGGCTGCGGGCGGCACAGTCGGCGTGCTGATGCTGCGATCCTATCTGTTGAGCAAGGACAGCGGCCATTATGACGGCGTGATTGCGGCGCTCGAGGCGCAGGGCCTGCGCGTGCTGCCCGCTTTTGCGAGCGGCCTCGATGCCCGCCCGGCGATCGAACGCTATTTCATGAAAAACGGCACCGCCACTGTCGATGCGGTCATCAATCTGACCGGCTTTTCACTGGTGGGCGGCCCGGCCTACAACGATGTCGATGCTGCGGTGGAGATGCTGCGACAGCTGGACGTGCCCTATATCGCGGCGCACCCGATCGAATTTCAGTCCCTAGAAAGCTGGGGTGCTGGCCGGATGGGGCTGCTGCCGCT
>CAZFYJ010000129.1:0-6051 GCA_964523215.1 uncultured Sphingomonadaceae bacterium
GCTGGTCGATCGCGGCGGCAAGATTTCGGCAACCGATCTGGTGATCGAGGGCGAGCCCATGCCGGTTGAGGCGCGCCCCCCCCGTGCGCCGCGCGAGGGCGGCTTCGATCGTGGTCCAAGGGGCAATGATCGCGGTGGCGATCGCGGCTTTGGCGGCGGGCGTCCGCGGCGGCAGCTGACCGGCGAACGAACCTCGGGAACAGTCAAATTCTTCAATGGCACAAAGGGCTTTGGCTTCATCTCGCGGGATGATGGGCAGGCCGATGCCTTTGTCCACATCAGCGCGGTGCAAACCGCCGGAATGAATGGCCTGAACGAAGGTGACCGGCTCGATTTCGATATCGAAGTGGATGATCGCGGCAAATATGCCGCCGTCAATCTTCAGCCCAAGGCGGATTGACCCTCACAAGGGCTCATCCAACATGACGGCTGGGCAAAAGGGCGCCTTCCGGCAAACGGGGGCGCCTTTTTCATGTCGCGCCCTTTTTCTGCCCGGTGCGTGTGTCACGTGCGCCCTGCTCCCCATCCGCGCCACTGGCCGCATCAGCAAGCGCCAGCAGCGCGGCAATGCGCTCTGCCTCTGCCGCGGGCTTGTCGGTGCGGATGCGCTTGATGCGGGGAAAGCGCATGGCAAGCCCGGATTTGTGGCGTTTGGAGCGATGGATGCTGTCAAACGCGACTTCGAGCACAAGCGTCTTTTCCACTTCGCGCACCGGGCCAAAGCGCCCGATCGTCTGGCGGCGAACAAATTGATCGAGCCATTTCAGCTCCTGATCGGTGAAGCCCGAATAGGCCTTGCCCACGGGCAACAGGCTGCCATCGGCGGCCCATGCGCCAAAGGTATAGTCTGAATAAAAGGACGAGCGCTTGCCAGAGCCGCGCTGCGCATACATCAGCACGCAATCGGCGGTCAGCGGATCGCGTTTCCATTTATACCAGTGGCCGATCTTGCGTCCGCCGAGATAGGGGGCATCGCGCCGCTTCAGCATCAGCCCTTCGACGCCATCGCTGCGGGCCGCATCGCGCAGCGCCGCCAGCGCTGGCCAGTCTGGCGCATCGACCAGCGCGGACAGATCGAAGCGCCGCGCATCGAGCAGGGGCACCAGTGCCTCCAGCCGGCTCCGCCGCGCCGCCCAGGGCAGGGGCCGCAGATCCGCGCCCGCCAGCTCGATCAGATCATAAGCGCGCAGAAATGCGGGATAGTCCGCCAGCATTCTGGCCGAAACCTGCTTGCGCCCGAGCCGCTGCTGCAGCGCATTGAAGCTGGCCGCTCCGCCGCTGTCGCCGCCTTGTGCGGCCCCGCGCACCAGCAGCTCGCCATCCAGCACCAGCGGCAGGGATGTGGGCGGCAGCGCCCCCGTCAGCGCCCCGGTCAATTCCGGAAAGGCGCTGCCAATCTCCTCGCCGCCGCGGCTGAACAGGCGGGTTTCGTGGGGCGTAGCGACCAGCTGCACGCGAATGCCATCCCATTTCCATTCGGCCGCGAATTCCCCCAGATCGAGCTGCTCATCATCGCCCAGCGGATGCGCCAGCATGAATGGTCGGAAAATTGCCCGCCGGCTGAGGTCCGGCGCATCGGCGCGCCCTTCCAGCCAGTCAAACAGCGCGGCATATGGCGGCTCCAGAGCGTGCCAATGCTCCTCGATCTGCGCGATATCGGCTGCAAAGGCATCGGCCAGCGCCGTTTTCGCGAGCCGCGCCGAAACGCCCACACGCATGCCGCCCGTGGCAAGCTTGATCAGGGCATAGCGCGCCTCGGCGCCGACATTGTCCAGCAGGGTTGCCAAAATTGCGGGCGCGGTGCTGCGCGTGGCCGTGCGCAGTGCATCGACCACCGCGGCAAGGTCTGGCGGGTGTGATGCCGCTGCGGCGGCGGGCGCGGCAGGCGGCTCGGGCCACAGCAGCGCCACCGTTTCCGCGGTATCGCCCACATAATCACGGCTCAGGCGAAACAGCACGGGATCGACCCGTTCCTCGATCAGGCTGCGCACCAGCCCGGCCTTCACTGCGGGAAAGGCCAGATCGCCGGTGAGCGCGGCCATTGCCCAGCCTCGTGCCGGATCGGGCGTGGCCAGCAGATAATCACGGATCAGCCGCAGCTTGGCATTGCGGGCCGGGGTGTAGACCAGCCGATCGAGCAGGGCGGCAAAAGTGCGCATCGGAAAAAGGGGGCTTGTCCCTCATGTCTCGGCGTTGAACGGGAACGGCCAGCATAAGGCCAGGCCGGCCTGCTTTCAAACCGGCAATTCAGCCCGCCCCGATCAGCCGCAGCGCGCCCAGCGCCTGCCACAGCCCAGCGCCGATCAGCCCGGCACCCGCCACGGCGCGCATGCCCCGCAAGGGCAGGGGCCGCAGCCCGTCGGCCTTCACGCCCCAACCGATCAGCAGCGCCGCGGCCAGCGCGAACATGCCGCCCGTGGCCGCCAGCAGCGGCTGCCCTTCGCGCGCGGCAGTCGCAAGAATGACGAACTGGCTCGCGTCGACCAGCTGAATCAGCAGGGCGGCGCCAAAAAGCAGCGGGAGCGCAAGGCGCTGTGCCGGCACGAACGGCTTGGCCGGGACCAGCATCGCACCGCCTGCAAACAGGAGGGCAAGCGCCTGAAACAGCTGGCCGGCACGCGGGGGCAGCATCGCGTGCAGCGCGCCACCCAGCTGGCTTGCGATGAGGCAGGCAAGCAAGGCCGCGGCCAGCAGCGCGGCAAGATGCGATCGTGGGGCATCGCGCTGCGCCAGCTCTGCGGCCAGCCACTGGGTGCGCCCGCCGCTTTCGATCAGAATCACGACGATGAAAGATATAAGAAAGGCGGCCATGGGCAGCGATGGCCCCGTTCAGGGGCAGCCATCAAGCCGCAGCGACACCGAGGCGAGAAGCGCTTCCTGCGCGACGTGAAAGCCGGGATCGAGCGCCACCGCATCGTGCAGCGCATCAATATAGCCGTGCAGCGCCGCTGCCCCGCCCCCGGTTGCCAGATGCGATTCGAGCGCGCGGGCAAGGCACGCCACGGCCTCAAAGCCATGGCGCTGGGCCAGCGTGCGGATAGCATCGATCTCGGCCATGAGCGCTGTAAAGCTGCGCAGCGGCAGGCGCGCTTCGAGCGTGCCAATGCGCCGGGCAAGATCGTCGCGCACCAGCTTCACCTGGCCACGTGTGAGGTGCATGGTGGCGGGAATGGCGGCCGCGGGTGTCGCGTGCGCGGGCATGGCAGGGGCTGGCCTGTCCGCCTGTTCCTGTCCGATCCGCCGCATCATGTTCATGGCCCTGCCTCGCTCTGTCCTGTCTGTTCCGATGCGCACAGCATGCCCCAAAGATGGTTAGCGGGCCGTTAACATCTGCTCCCTGTCGCGGCACCCATTTATTGGCTATTGATAATCATTCTTATGACTGTATGGCGACATCATCATGACCGACGAGTTCCCCGTGTCTGCGCCTGGGCCTGAAACTGGGCCTGCCCCCGTGTCCTCGCTGGCGCTGGCCGATCTGGCCTTTGATGCGGCTGGCCGCATCATCGGCATTGCCGCCGAGCAGCTGGAGGATGGCGAGGCGCGGCGGCTCGAAAGCCTGGGCTTCGTGCCGGGTGAGATTGTCAGCAAGCAGCACGGGGGCGGGCTCGCCAAGGCCGATCCGCTGGCCATTGCCATCGGCCGCACGCTGGTGGCGCTGCGCCGCCGCCATGCCGCGGCGATCATGGTGCAGCCGCTATGACCACGCTGCCGCGCATTGCCCTTGTTGGCAATCCCAATGCCGGCAAGACGGCGCTGTTCAATGCGCTGACGGGCACGCGCCAGAAAACCGGAAATTATGCAGGCGTCACGGTGGAGCGGCATGTCGGGCGCATGCTGCTGGGCGAGGGCCAGCCAGCCGAGCTGATCGATCTGCCGGGCACCTACAGCCTTGATGCCACCAGCCCGGACGAGGCCGTGACGCGGGCGGCGCTGCTGGGCGAACTGGTGGGCGAGCCTGCGCCCGATGCCGTGATCGTGGTCGTCGATGCCGCCAATCTGGAGCAGCATCTGTGCCTCGCGCTCGAAATCCGGGATGCCGGATTCCCCGCCATCATTGCGCTCAACATGGTGGACATGGCCGAACGCGACGGGCTGAGCCTGAGTGCCGAGGCGCTGAGCACGGCCATTGCCATGCCGGTTGTGCCGACAGTGGCGGTGCGCCGCCGCGGCACGGATGCGCTGGCAGACGGGTTGCAGCGGCTGGTCGCAGCCGGCACGGGCAGATCAGGGCCGCGCACCATGCCCGCGCGGACCAGTCACAAGGCCCTGCGAGAGGCGGCGCGGCTGGCGGCCAGTGCGGCCATCATCAGCGAGGCGCCGGTGCGCAAATGGACGCGCGAGATCGATCGTGTCCTGCTTCACCCCGTGGCCGGCCCGCTGGTGCTGGCGGGCCTGCTGTTCCTCGTGTTTCAGGCGGTCTTTGCCTGGGCATCGCCCTTTGCCGATGCACTGGAAGGCGGCATCGGCCTGATCCAGCAAGCGGTGTCGGCCAACACGGGCGAAGGGCTGCTGCGCTCTGCCATCAATGATGGCGTGCTGGCAGGCGTCGGCTCGGTCGTCGTGTTTCTGCCGCAGATCATTTTGCTGTTCGCCTTCATCCTGGTGCTCGAAAATAGCGGCTATATGGCCCGTGCCGCCTTTCTGATGGACCGGCTGATGGCCGGGGTCGGGCTGTCCGGCCGGGCCTTCATTCCGCTCTTGTCGTCCTTTGCCTGCGCCGTGCCCGGCATCATGGCGACGCGCACGATCGAGGATCCCCGCGCCCGGCTCACCACCATCATGATCGCCCCGCTGATGACCTGTTCGGCGCGGCTTCCTGTCTATGCCGTCATCATTGCCGCCTTCATTCCGGCCACCCGCGTGGGGCCTGGCGAGCTGATCGGGCTGCAGGGGCTGGTGCTGTTTGGGCTCTATCTGGCCGGGATTGTCGCGGCGATGCTGGTCGCGCTGGTGTTTCGCCGCACGCTGACCAAGGGGGCGACGCTGGGCCTGATGATGGAGCTGCCCAAATATCAGCTGCCGCATCTGCGCGATACGCTGCTCGGCCTGTGGCAGCGCGCGGTCATCTTCCTGAAGCGGGCAGGCTCGATCATCTTTGTCATCTCGATGCTGCTGTGGCTGCTGCTCAGCTTTCCCAAGGTCGATCCGGCGAGTGGCCTCAGCCAGAGCGAATATAGCTATGCCGGGCGCATCGGCAACGCGATCGAGCCGCTCGTCGCGCCGATCGGGTTCAACCATGAAATCGCACTGGCGCTGCTGCCGAGCATGGCGGCGCGCGAAGTGGCCGTTTCCTCGCTTGCCACCACCTATGCGATCGACGCGACCGATGAAGAGGCAGCCGCATCCTCGCTCACCGAACGGGTGGCCGCGGGCTGGAGCCTGCCGACCGCGCTTGCCTTCCTCGTCTGGTTCATTTTTGCGCCGCAATGCATTTCCACGCTGGCGATTGCCCGGCGCGAAACCAACAGCTGGCGCTGGCCTGCCTTCATGCTGGTCTATCTGTTCGCCCTTGCCTATATTGCGGCGGGCGCTACCTACTGGGGTGCAGTGGCGCTCGGGCTATAGCAACCCGCGGCGCATGATGCGATGGATGGGCGCCCCGCGATGGTCGATCGGGGGCGCAAGGGGATTGGAGCAGGCATGTCTGGCAGCGTGAACAAGGTGATTTTGGTGGGCAATCTGGGCGCGGACCCGGAAATCAAGAGCTTTGCCAATGGCGGGCGGATCGCCAATTTGCGGATTGCGACGAGCGAACGGTGGAAGGATCGCACCACCGGCGAGCAGAAGGAGCGCACCGAATGGCACAGCGTCACCATCAACAGCGAAGGCCTGGTCGGCGTGGCTGAACGTTTTCTGCGCAAGGGCAGCAAAGTCTATATCGAGGGCCAGCTGCGCACCCGCAAATGGCAGGATCAGAATGGCAATGATCGCTATACCACCGAAGTGGCGCTGTCTGGCATGAATGCCGTGCTGACCATGCTCGACCGGCGCGAAGGCGGCGGGCCGGGCGGCGCGGCCGATGACGGCTGGGGCGGCGGTGGTGGTGGC
>CAZFYJ010000130.1:0-6031 GCA_964523215.1 uncultured Sphingomonadaceae bacterium
GATGCGGACAGGGTTTTCCACAGTAACGCCGCCAATATCGCGCGACATGCGGAATTCGCCAGCGGGCGAAATAAACTTCCAGCGATCAGGCAGATCACGCCCCTGTGCGGCAAAATTGGCTGCGGTCTCGACATCCTGACCGAAGCGGTCGTTGTAGCGGCTATCCTTGGTACTGACGGAGAGCGCATCCTCATAATGCGGGGCAGATTTGCGGCCGATGCCAGGGCGTTCGGTCATCGCGGCGACCTGGTGCACATGATCGCCCCCAACAACGCGATAGGAGCCGACATCATGGCCATCGACCGTGCTGGTGGGCAGATCGGGATGGGTGGCAGGTGGCGGCACCACCGGCGCGGCGGACAAGAGCGCATCGAGATGAGGACCGACCGGGATATGCGCCAGATCGGCCGCAACGTCCGAAAAATCAGGGGTATCGGCATAGCGCGGCGCAGCCGGCTGGTCCGCTGCGGGCGGGCGGGCGGCGGGATTGGCAAGCGTCACGGTGCCCTCATGCGCGGCCGGCGGCGGCGCGCTGGCTGCATTCATCCGGGCCTTTGCTGCCTCCGCCCGGCGCACGGCATTGAAATCGACCCCGGTGATCTTCATCGCATGGTCTTCAAATGCCGCGATCGACCTGAACGGCCCCGCCAGCGCCTCGCCGCCAATCCCGGCATGCCCCACTTTCACGCTGATGCTGAAATCAGGCCCCGTCAGGCGCACCACAGTCTGGCTGTGCACGCCGTTGATAATGGTATCGATGGTCGACACCAGCTCGACCTGCTTGCCCGGACTGGCGAGGATCAGCGCATTGAGCTCGCGCGCAAAGACGCTGAGATCGCCGCCTGTTCCGCTCGGCAGGCTGCGCACCAGCATGGCCGTCACATTGTCGCTGATCAGCAGCGGATGCGAATGGCGCACCACACTCCATTCCGGGCCAGGCACTCTGGCAGAGCCATAGGTGCCCTGCACCACCATGAACTCGCCCGTCTGCATGTTTTTGACGAGCTGCACCTCGCGGTCGGTGTCGGCGTTGCGCAGCACGTGGTAATTGCGCTCGGCCGCGGCCTCATCATGCGGATTGAGGGCCTTGATATGACTGTCTTCGGGCATGGGCCCCAGCTGCCGCAGCATCTCCGGGGTCAGATCGGCGCTGTCGCGGATCGGGCGCGGGCGCTTATCCCCAGCAGCGATGGCCTCAGCAATGCTGCGCGGCGTGCGGTTGAGCGCAATCTCGGCCTGGCGGGCGGCATGCGCTGCCGGCGAAAGATTGCGTTCGGTGATCGGGCCATTGCCCGCATCGGCAGATCGCACCGTGAAGCTGTCGCCATCGGTCAGCGCCTGCGCCTCCTTTGCAAGCAGCTGAAAGTCCCCTGCTGTTTCGATTGCGCGCGCAACGATAGTGCCGTCTGCGCCATGATCATGGCGGGCCGGGAGGGGCGTCTGCGCATCGGGCGCATTGTCATTGGCAGCAGCGCGGCGCTCGCCCGGCAGGGGCGGCGCGGCGGGATCGGCACCAGCCGGGCGGGTCGGCGCGCGGGCGCGTGCTGCATCCCGCGCATCGAGCAGCGCTGCGGCGCGCACCACATTGGCGAGTGCCCCTGCGTGCTCGATCAGATCTGCATCGGTTGGCGGCGGCCGCCCACGCGCTGCGGCCTCGATTTCGAGCGCCGCTCGCAAGGCGGGCAGCGGCTGATCGGCCCATTGCCGCACGGTCATCGTTTCGCCGCCCAGCGTGACGCGGTTGTTTTGCAGCGCCTGGATGCGGCGGCTGTTGGCACCATAGGCTTCGCCATGCCCTTCCATCATGCCTTGCACAGCACCCTGGATGGTGGCCGAACCGATCTCGTCGAGCGCCTGGGACAGTCCGCCGCGATAGGTGCCGCGTCCATAATCAACGGTCAGATCCCAGGCCCGACCGGCACCGCCACCCAGCCCGCTGCCGATGGCGCGGCCAAAGCCTTTGGCCCAGCCCGAATCCCGCGCCATCAGATTGCGCACCGGGCCGAGCCGCATCGCGCCCGCCCCCAGCATGCCGCTGCCCGCGCCGCGCAGCGCCCCATAGCCCATCTCGCTCAGCACGCGCCCCTCGCGCCAGGCCACCGGATCGGCCATCGCGGCGCCAACATTGTTGAGGGCCCCGGTCGCTGCACCGAGCATCAGTTCCTGTCGCAACGTCATCTGCGCCAGCTGCCGGCCTGTCTGGAGGCCCAGTGCCGCTTCCGACATCACCATCCGCCCCGCAGCCACTTTCACAGCTGCTCCACCGCCGCGCAGCGCGAGCCCGGCCGCTGCCCCCACCCCGGCGGTGATGGTCTGCACCAGCACCATCGCCAGATCGCGCACAATGGCATCGCGGCCATAGCGTCCGCCCTTCAGCGCCGCCGTCGCCGCAACGCCGACCAGCCCTGCCGCCGCAGTCACGAGCATGGGTATCCAGATGGAGGCAGCCGCCCCGCCCGTAAGGACGGTGGTGACGACGGCCGCCGCGATCACCAGCACGGTGGTGATGAAATTGGCCGCGCGATCGACCGCCTCGGTGAAATTGTCGGCGGTGATGCGGCTGAGCGCAATGGCGCGCTCGAACTGGGTGACATTGGCCCCTTCTGGCGGCTCCCAATTCCCCGCTTCGTCAAATGCACCGACATGCAGAAAGGCCCCGGTCACCGGATCCCAGGTGCGGATGCGGCCGCGTGCGTCGATCTGGGCCTCCCCCACCCCCATCAGCCGCATCATCTCATCCCGATTGGAGACGAGCTTTGCATATTCGCTCGCCGCCACCCCGCGCCCGGCCCAGCTGCTCGCATCAATCTGCTGCTGCATCATCCGCAAGGCCACTTCGGCCCGCTCGCGCGGATTGCGCGGCACACCCATGAAGGCGATTTCGAGGCGCATCGCATCATCGCCATCAAATGCTGCATCACGCGTCAGGGCATCGCTGACGCGCCGTTCGCCCTGGAATATCCCCAGCCGCTCGTAAAGCGGGGGATCGCCGGGCAGGCGAGCATTGTCATATTCAGTGACGACCTGATCAATCTGATCGCGGTTCAGCCGCCCCAGATAGCTCATCACCAAATCCTTGTTGCGGCCGCGAATGGCCTGGCGGATTGCCCCCATCAGGCCGCCTTGCGGGCTTTCGACAATCCCTGTCATCATGCTGCGGCGGTCGGCATCGGCAGGATAGCTGCTGGCCATGTCGGCCAGCACGCGGCTGCGCGCCTCTTCTGCCGATGGCGGCTCGATCGAGACATTGCGCGTGATATTGGCTTGATATTGCTCCGAAAGGATCATCACTTCGTTGCGCCGCCGGGCCAGCGTCGCATCCGGATTTTCGCCGGGGCGCGGCTCGGCATTGCCGGGGCTGACAAGAGCTGCCAGCATGTTGTTGGGATCGGGTCGGCCATCGGGCCGGTTGCGCTCCACCGTGAGCGACGCCGCCTGCGCCTCCAGACTATCTGCCCCATGCATGACGATCTGGGTGATCCAGTTGACGTGAAACGGGTTCATGCTGTCCGTTCGGGTCTCGTAATGTCCGCCACCTCTGCCATCGTCCATGTCCATCTGACGGGCGCTGCGCGGCCCGCGCGGGGCCGAATGATCCTCGACCCACACACGATGGCTGACATCGCGGGTGGCATAGGCAATCAGCATCTGTTCCGGCGTGCGGGCAGCACCCGTCGCGCTGGCCGGATCGATCGTGCTGACGGTGCGGGTCACCCGCGCATCGGCGGCAAAGGCTGTCAGCATCTGATTGCGCAAAGCCGCCTGGTGGGCGGTGCGATCATTATCGGTCATGGTGCTGGTAACATCGAGGCCAAAGATGTTGGCAACTCCGACATCGGTGCTGGCATGCATATCCAGCGCATAGACCGCGCCCATATTGTCGGTCAGCGCGCGCGCAGCGGCATCGCCACGGGCAAAGCCGCTGCTGTTTTCAGGCGTTGCCAGCCCGGTGATCAGCCGGTCTGCGCGCAAGGCCCCGCTATTGCCGGCCAGCAGCTGATCGACGATCAGCCGGTCATTGCCCTCCAGCTGCCCGATCAGCTGGTTGATCTCGTCCCCGTGCGTCGCCATCAGCGCGCGCAGCTGCGCCGGTGTCATGCTGCTCAAAATGTCGCGGATGCGCTGATCTTCATTGCCATAGTTGAAGGCCGCGCGCAGATCGTAAATGGCGGCCTCGGTCGTGTTGCCATTCAGCGCATTGATCGCCGCACGGACATTATAGGTATCGGTCGAGCCGGCGGAAAAGACCGTGGAGCGGATCTTATACTCCAGCCGCGCCACCAGATCGCCATGGCCGAGCGCTGCGTGCGCCTCTTTCACCGCCCGCCCTGAAACCGGGGAAAGACCGCGCACTGCTGTCAGAAGGGCGGCGGTATCCGGCCCGAAGGTGGAGCTGAGCACGGTGTTGCATGTTGCGGCACGCCGCTCGATTTCGGGCGGAACATTGCGGTTGATCTGCTGCAGCATGCCCATGATGCGCGGGGCCCGCTTTGGATCGTCGGCAATCTGGCGGGCGTAGGCAATGAAACCTGCCGATGTGCTGGGATTGGCCGCCGGCGCCGATGATGATGTGCCCCCCGATGATGTGGCAGCTGATGATGACGTGCCGCTCGCTGACGGGCCTGATGATGTGGGCCCGGATGATGTGGGGCCGGACGATGCGGGGCCGGATGATGTGGGACCCGATGTTGTGGCACCGGCCCCGCCGGAACCCGGGCTGCTCGCCCCGCCAGTTCCCGTGCCCGTTGCAGCGCCCGCGGGCGCGGCAGTGCGGGCTGCAGCCTGCGCGGCGGTGCACGCGCCCCAGCTGGGGGGCGGCGGCGGTCTTGTGCCGGTGCGGCCAGGGCTGCGGCCGCCCCCGTTGCCATTGCCCTCGCCATTGCCGTCGCGCTCTTCTTCGCGCTCTTCCTCACGATTGACGGGTGCCGTGCCACTGAGCAGCGACGTCACGCGGCTTTGCTGCGCCTCGAAATCGGATCGGAGCTTTGCCGTTTCCCTTTCCATCGCCGCCGCTGCGGGATTGACGATATCGTCACAGATTTTCCTGATGTCACGCGCCAGCTTCTGCGACTGGAAAAGCTGGTCTTCATGCGCACGATCGAGCTGAGTGAACTGTGTATCGACCCGTGTGTTCATTGCCTCAACCGACGATTGCGCCGCCCGGCTGCGCAGCGCGAGCGAAGTTGCGCCAGCATCGCTGCGGGCCTTTTCCGCCCGTGCGGACTGACCCAACAGAAAGGCGGGATAGCGGCTGGCAACATTGGCCAGATTGCGCATCAGCCGCTGGACGCCGCCCATCACGGCCGATGCGTGGGCGGGGGCGCGAGCCATTTCGGGACGCGACAATTCGGCATGAGCCGCCGCCAGCCCCTGCCCTTGCGCGTGCGCCAGCGACACGGCCACCTGGGCATTGCGCCGCCCGCCCGTCCGCGCCTCCCGCTGCTGCAGCATCACCCCCGATGCGGCCTGCTGGATCAGCCCGCGGCGGCTGGCATCATGCTGATCAACCAGCTGCGCCTGGAGGCTGTGATGCATGTCCATGGTCGCAAGGATCAGATCCTCTTCCATCTCGTCGACCGCCTGCAACGCGGCCTTGCGCGCCTTTCTCACAGCCTTTGGCCCGGCATCTGTCAGGCTGTTGATGCGTTGCATCACTCCGGCCGCCGCCGAATCGAAGTTGCACGGCAGGCAGGCCCCGCTGGGGGCCAGATTCGCTTCCAGATCGGTGCTGATCCTCGTCAGATCGCGCACGTCGGCGCGGGCATAAAGCGGGCTGAACTGCACCGCCGCTTCGACCATTGCATCATTCATGCTCGGCACAGCGCCAATGCTGCCCGTCGCACCCGCTTCGCCAAAATGACCGTCCAGCCGGGACGCAGCCGTGGCCGGAAAAGCAACGAGCGCGGTGATCGCCGTGGCCAGCGCGCCGCTGCGCTCGGTTTCGGCGGTGGCCCAGGTGCCTAGCGTTGCCGTGCGGATCTGATTGGCATCAGCCAGCTTTGCCTGATAGCGCACGGCAAGGGCGGCAAAT
>CAZFYJ010000131.1:0-6024 GCA_964523215.1 uncultured Sphingomonadaceae bacterium
TCGGCATTGGCATCCCGGCTGCGGGCAACAAAGGCCTGATCGTCGAGCGCGGCAATGGCAGCCGCCTGCCCGGCAATGGTGACGTTGAACGGGGCACGGATGCGGTGCATCGCATCTATCAGCGCAGGTGCGCCATAGCCCCAGCCAATACGCTCTGCCGCAAGCCCGTAAATCTTTGAAAATGTGCGCGTGATCAGCACATTGGGGGCCGTGCGGGCGAGCGCCAGTGCGCCATCATCCTCGCCGGCATCCAGATATTCGGCATAGGCCTGATCAACCACCAGCAAGATATCGGGCCGCAGCCCCGCATGCAGCCGCGCCAGCGCCTGCGCATCCAGATAGGTGCCGGTCGGGTTGTTGGGGTTGGCAATGAAGACGACGCGGGTGCGCTCGGTCACGCAGGCGAGCAGCGCATCCACATCGGTGCCATAATCGGCATCGGGCGCGACCACCGGCACAGCCCCCACGCGTCGCGCCGCGATGTCATAGACGGCAAAGCCATAGCGCACATAGATGACCTCATCACCCTGGCCGGCAAAGGCCCCCGCTGCCAGATGCAGCACCTCGTCGCTGCCAGTGCCATAGATGATCCGATCCGCCTCCAGCCCGTGCAGCGCGGCCAGCTTTTCGCGCAGCGCCGTGGCACCGGGATCGGGATAGAGCGCCAGCCGCGGCGCAGCGGCGGCAAATGCCGCCTGTGCATGGGCGCTGCAGCCCAGCGGATTTTCATTGGCAGACAGCTTGATGGCAGGCCTGCCGCTGCTGGTCGTTGCGCGGCCAGGCACATAAGACGCGATGGCCATCACATAGTCCTTTGGCACGGGAGCGCCAGCAGGTGCCGGATGCACCGGGACGGACGGGGAAGAAAGCGGGGCTGTGGTCATGCCACGCGCATTAGCGGCAGGATGAAGGGTTTGACAAGGCCAGGCCATCCCCCCAATGCGCTTGCCCATGATGGACGCACGCTTTGGCCTTGATCGCAGCATCACCCTGCCCGGCCCGTTGCCGCTGGACAGCAAGGCCGTGCTCGCGCCCGTGACCATCGCCTATGAAAGCTATGGCACGCTGAATGCCGAGGCCAGCAACGCCATTCTCATCTGCCATGCGCTGACGGGCGATCAATATGTGGCCAGCCCCCATCCCACGACCGGCAAGCCCGGATGGTGGGCGCGCATGGTCGGCCCCGGCAGGCCAATCGATACCGATCGTTTCTGCGTGATCTGCGCCAATGTGATCGGCGGGTGCATGGGATCATCCGGTCCGCAAAGCGCAGCCGGCGATGGCCGCGCTTATGGCATGCGCTTTCCCGTCATCACCATAGCCGATATGGTGCGTGCCCAGGCGCTGCTGCTCGATCATCTGGGCATTGACAGCCTCTATGCCGTGGTCGGCGGATCGATGGGCGGCATGCAGGCGCTGGGCTGGGCTGCGGCTTATCCGGCACGGGTGAAGGCCGCGCTGGTGATTGCCTCCACAGCGCGGCACAGCGCACAGAATATCGCCTTTCACGAGGTTGGGCGCCAGGCGATCATGGCCGATCCCGATTGGCAGGAGGGGCAATATTACGGCACGGATCGTGCGCCGGTGAAGGGGCTGGCGGTCGCGCGCATGGCCGCGCACATCACCTATTTGTCAGAAGAAGGCCTGACCGAGAAATTCGGGCGGCGGCTGCAAAGCCGGCCGGAGCATCCCGGTGGTGCCAAAAGCTTCGGCTTTGATGCGGATTTCCAGGTGGAAAGCTATTTGCGCCATCAGGGGATCAGCTTTACCGATCGGTTCGATGCCAATTCCTATCTCTACATCACCCGCGCCATGGATTACTGGGATCTGGCCGAAGCCCATGGCGGCATATTGGCCAACGCCTTTCGCGGCACGTCCACGCGCTTTTGCCTTGTCAGCTTCGATACGGACTGGCTTTATCCCACATCCGAATCCAAGACCATTGTCCACGCGCTCAACGCAGCCGGCGCGCCCGCAAGCTTTGTGGAGCTTTCGAGCCCCTTTGGCCATGATGCCTTTCTGCTCGAAACAGCGGGGCTCGACCAGGTGATTGCCGGCTTCATCGGTGCCGGCGGGCTATGACGCGCCTGCGGCCTGACCTTGCCATCATTGCCGCCCATGTGATGGATGGCACCCGCGTGCTCGATATCGGGTGCGGCAGCGGCGATCTGATGGCGGCGCTGCGCGATGCCAAGGGGTGCGATGCGCGCGGCATGGAAATCGATACGGCCAATGTTGCCGCCGCCATGGCGCGCGGACTGGCCGTGATCCAGGGCGATGCCGATGCCGATCTTGCCGATTATCCCGATGCCGCCTTTGATTATGCGATCCTCAGCCAGACGCTCCAGACCACGCGGCGGCCCGATCTGGTGATCGATCAGCTGCTGCGCATCGGCGCGCGCGCCTTTGTGTCCTTCCCCAATTTCGCGCAATGGCGCATCCGCTTTGCGCACATGTTTGGCGGGCGCATGCCGGTGACCGAGCAGCTGCCCCACCGCTGGTACGATACGCCCAACATCCACCATGTGACGATCGACGATTTTCGCAGCTTTCTGGAGGAGCGCGGCGTCATCGTGGAAGGGGCGTGGTATCTTTCGGGCAATCGTCAGCGCGCCGCCGCCCTGGCCAATCTGCTGGCGCAGCATGCCGTGTTTCTGCTGCGCAAGGGCTGATCAGCGCGGCACAAGCCCCTCGCGCAGCATGCGATGCGCGATCTGCGCCACCTCTGCGGCATCGCCTGCATCGTCCCACACGCCATAGCGCAGGCCGAGAAACACATTCATGCCCATGATCGCCCAGGCGTGCACCTCGCCCACATCGGTGCTGACGCTGCCATCTGCCGCCCCTTTTTTCAGCCGGTCGAGAATGCGCCGCGCCGTCGTCTGATAATGGCCGCGAAAGCTTTCGCTATCCACAAACTCCGCCTCGTCGATGATGCGATAGACTTCCTTGTTGGTGCGCACAAAGCGAAGAAAAGCCTCCAGCGCCCGCCGTTCGGCATCGATCGCGCTGCTCGCCCCGGCCAGAGCAGGGGCGACATGATCGCGCACCTGCGCCGACATATCCGCCACCAGCGCCCGGAACACCGCGTCCTTGGACGGGAAATAGGTGTAAAAACTGCCCAGTGCCACGCCCGCGCGCTGGGTGATCGAAACGATCGAGCTTTCGTGAAAGCCGCGCTCGCCAAACTCCGCCCGTGCCGCATCGAGCAACGCCCGCCGCGTGCGCGCGCCCCGCGCCGTGCGCGGCTGGCTATCCCCGGCCCCGTCCGCTGTGGCATTCTCGACACGCTTTTGCACATCCATGCGCGCTTCTTCCCATCCGGAGCAAAAGTAAGTTGAAAGATGGTTCACCTTTCATTATTGCACCAAGAACAGGGCAGGTAAAGTGTCATCTGTGCAGCACAAGGCACTGATTCCGGCCACACCAATGCTGTTTAGGAGAAATGATGATGCGCCAACGCTCTGCTGTCACGCTGCTTGCAGGCATTTCGCTGCTTGCCGTCGCCCAGATTCCCGCACCGCTTGCCGCGCAGGAGGAGCCTCAGGCCGAAGCGGCCGAAGAAGGCGAAATCATCGTTTCGGCGCGCCGGCGCGACGAGCGCCTGCTTGATGTGCCGATTGCCGTCACGGCCTATTCGGGCGATCTGCTTGAGCAGCAGGGCGCGATCGACGTCACCGATCTTTCGGATACGACACCCAATGTGACCCTCGAAAATTCGCGCGGGACAAACAGCACGCTGACCGCCTTCATCCGCGGCGTCGGCCAGCAGGATCCGGTGCCGGGCTTTGAGGCGGGCGTGGGCATCTATGTCGACGATGTCTACCTCAATCGCCCGCAGGCCGCCGTGGTGGACATTTACGAGGTGGAACGGATCGAGGTGCTGCGCGGGCCGCAAGGCACGCTTTATGGCCGCAACACCATTGGCGGAGCCGTGAAATATGTGACCAAAAGGCTGCCGCAGGATGCCAGCTTCAAGGCGCGGGCGACCTATGGCACAGACAATCAGGCCGATCTGGTGCTGACGGCCAGCACCCCCATCACTGATCTGGTGCGCATTGGCGGCTCCGTGGCGCGGCTGAGCCGCGGCGGATTTGGCGACAATCTGACCAACGGCGCGCTCGAAAACTACAACAAGGATGTGTGGGCCGGCCGCGCCAGCCTGGAAATTGGCGGCTATGGCGAGCCCGTGCTGATCCGCATTTCGGGCGACTATACCCGCGATACATCCGATCCGCGCAATGGCCACCGGCTGATCCGCGGCCTTTTGACCGGCGCGCCGATCCTCGACGATGTTTATGATACGCGGGCCGGGCTGAACACGCCCGAACAGGATGTGAAGGCCTATGGCGTCGCGATGAGCGCCAGCGCCGAGCTGAGCGATGCCGTGACCCTGCGCAGCATCAGTGCCTGGCGCAAGGACACCAGCTTCACGCCGATCGATTTCGATTCGCTCGCCGCGGTCGATGTCGATGTGCCGGCCGTCTATCGCAACAGCCAGATCAGCCAGGAATTCCAGCTGCTCTATGATCGCGGCCCGCTGAACGGCCTCGTCGGCTTTTATTATCTCAATGCCAAGGCGGATACGCAGTTTGACGTGCTGCTTTCCACCACGGTGAACGGCCTCAATGCCGCAACCGAGGGCTATGTGCGGACCAACAGCTGGGCCGTCTTTGGCGATGTCACCCTCGATGTGACAGAGAATATCGCCGTCTCGCTGGGTGGCCGCTACACAGTGGACGAGCGCAATTCGCGCATCCTGCGCCAGACCAAGCTGGGCCTCTCCCGCGTGTTTGGCGGGACGCCCACGGTGCTGGCCACCACATCGGACTTTACCGGCGAGCGCAGCTTCAAGCGCTTCACCCCGCGCGGCTCGATCAGCTTCAAGCCGAATGATGACAACATGCTCTATGCCTCCTATTCGCGCGGCTTCAAGGGCGGCGGCTTTGATCCGCGCGGGCTTTCGACCGCGGCGCCGGATCTCAACCGTGATGGCGTGCGATCCTATCAGGAAATTTTCGATTTCCTCTCGTTCGATCCCGAAACGGTGGACAGCTATGAGCTGGGGTGGAAAGCCTCGCTGGCGGATCGCCGCGTCACCATTGCCCTCACTGGCTTCTACGCCGATTACAAGGATGTGCAGATCCCGGGTTCCGCCGGGTTCGATTCAAATGGCGATGGCGTGTTCGATACCTTCATCGGCATCACGACCAATGCATCCAGCGCGGATTTCAAAGGCGTGGAGCTGGAGAGCGGCTGGCAGATTGCGCGGGACTGGGCAGGCGATGGCTCGCTGCTGAGCTTCACCGGCACGCTTGGCTTCATCGATGGCCAGTATAAGCGCTTCATCGACAATCGCGGCATCGATGTGGCCAATCTGCGCCGCATTCAGAACACGCCGAAATGGACCGCATCGGCCACGCTGGCGGCGAGCGTGCCGGTGGCATCGGGTTCGCTTCTGGCAAGCGGCACAGTGTCGGCGCGCAGCAAGACCTTCCAGTTCGAAGTGCCGAGCCCGTTTCTCGATCAGGATGGCTATGCACTCGTTGATGCAAGCCTGGTGTGGACGGCAGGCGATGATCGCTTCAGCATCGGGCTGCATGGCAAGAACCTGCTCGACAAGCAGTATATCACCTCGGGCTATCAGTTCCTCTCGGTTGCACCGGATGGCACGCCGCTGCGCAATCTGGCGGGCAACCTGATCCCGACACTGGGACGCGAAGGCGTGGTGACGGCCTTTTACGGCAATCCCCGGCAAATCTATCTGACCGCCGGGGTGAAATTCTGAGCATCAAGGCCAGCGCAACAAAGTCAGAGCAACGGGGGCAGCAGGGGGCAAGCGGGGCGGCATCGCACGGCCTGCCGCAAAAGGCAGGTCTCAGATGTCCGCCCCGCGCACCACGGCAAGCCCGGCCGCCCGCTGCCGCTTCAGCTCGGCCTTCAGCTTTGCCGGATCGCGCGCGACGACAAAGCCGAAGCTCACCCCGCCTTCCTTGCCGATCGTCGCATGGTGCAGCTTGTGCG
>CAZFYJ010000132.1:0-6016 GCA_964523215.1 uncultured Sphingomonadaceae bacterium
ATCGCCGCTGCGCAGGCCGGCTTCGACATGGCCGACCGGGATTTTGCGGAAATAGGCAGCGATGGTCGCCATCATCGTGGTCAGCGTATCGCCGTGCACCAGCACCCGATCAGGCTGCTCGGCATCGAACACCGCGCCCAGCCCGGTGATCAGCCGCGCCGACAATGTATCGAGCGACTGGTTGTGCTGCATCAGATCGAGATCGACATCGGGGGTGATGCGGGCAATGTGGAGCACCTGATCCAGCATGTCCCGATGCTGCGCCGTCACGCAGACGCGCACCGCGATGTTGCCCTGTGCCTGCAGCGCATGGACCACGGGAAACATCTTGATCGCCTCCGGCCGCGTGCCGAAAACGAGCATCACTTTTCTGGGGCTGCTCATGCGCGCAACATTAGCGCCAAGGCGTTAGGATAGAGTGAAAATTGCCGGGTGCGGCATCGGCAGGGCGCAATCTCTGCGTGTTCCCCCTATCGCATCCCTATCGCACGTAGAGCATGGGCATGGTCTTGCCAAAGGTCGTGCATGTGCCCTGAATGCTGTTGCCCGTGCTTGTCAGTTGCCCGCTGCATTCGACCTCGATCGGGTTGCCCTGGACGGTCATGCCGAGCACGAAGCTGACATTGCGGCCGTTGATCTGGCCCTGTCCGTTGCCGGTCATATAGCCCAGTGCGGTGTTGCCCTGCGCCGCAAGCGCCAGCTGGCCACCGCTCTGGTTGACATCCAGAACCTCGCTGTTGTCCGGCGTGCGCCAGCGGCCCGAAATATCCGGCGGGGCGGCCACAAACTGCTGCGGCGCGGGCTGGACAGGCTGTTGTGGCGCCGCCGCCGGTGTATAGCCCTGCACAGGTGCCGGCCCTCCTGTTGGTGCAGGGGACGGCGCAGGCGCCGGTGCGGCCTTGGGCCCGTCGTCGCGATTGATATAGGCAACGGCAATCGTCGTGCCCGCCGTAATCAGCGCAGTGGCAATCGCGATCATGCCCGATTTGCTCATGCCGCCGCTGGTGCCTGCTCCGCCATTGGAGCCTGGTGCCTCACTCATAAACCACCCCTGCCAATCATCGTCGATTGCTGCCCCGCCATGCGCACATCGTGCGATTGGCGCGGCCGAAACTTTGGTGTTATGCGCGACCTTGTCATGGCCATCATTGCGCAAAATACTCCGGGTGACAATGCCCCGCCCTACAGCGTCAGCGCGATTGCAGGCGAGATCAAGCGCACAGTGGAGGAGCGCTTTGATCATGTGCGCGTGCGCGGCGAGCTTTCAGGCGTGAAGATTGCGGGCTCCGGCCATCTTTATGCCGCGCTGAAGGATGATGGTGCGGTGCTGGATGCCGTGATGTGGAAAGGGGCGATCGGCAGGCTTGCCTTCCGCCCCGAAGACGGGCTCGACGTGATCGTGACCGGGCGGGTGACAACCTATCCCGGCCGCTCGCGATATCAGATTGTTGCCGAATCGATGGAGCTGGCAGGCGAAGGTGCTCTGCTCGCGATGCTCGAAAAGCTGAAGGCCCGGCTGAGTGCCGAAGGCATGTTCGATGCCGCACGCAAGCGCCCGCTGCCCTACCTGCCGCGCATCATCGGGGTGGTGACATCGCCCACCGGTGCGGTGATCCGCGACATTCTCCACCGGCTGGAGGATCGCTGCCCGACGCGCGTCATCCTGTGGCCCGTGCTGGTGCAGGGCGAAGGTGCTGCAGCGCAGATTGCAGCGGCGATCCGTGGCTTTGCCGCGCTGCCCGCAGCCGGTGCCAACGCTGATGCCAATGCAGACGCCGCGCCCGTCCCGCGCCCTGATCTGCTGATTGTGGCGCGCGGGGGCGGCTCGATCGAGGATTTGATGGCGTTCAACGATGAAGCCGTGGTCCGCGCGATTGCCGATTGCCCGATTGCAGTGATTTCCGCAGTCGGCCACGAAACCGATACCTCGCTCAGCGATTATGCGGCCGATGTGCGCGCACCGACGCCAACGGCGGCTGCCGAAATGGCAGTGCCAGTCCGGGCCGAGCTGCTGGCCCTGCTCGAAGAGCTTGGTGCGCGTGCGCGCCGTGCGCTTGCCCGTCAGCTGGGGCAGAGCAAGGATCGGCTCCAGCTGCTGAACAGCCGCCTGCCGCCGCTCGAGCGCCTGCTTCAGCCGCAGCGCCAGCGGCTCGACGATGCAGGCGAGCGGTTGCCGCGTGCGCTGATGGCGCGACATGCGCTGGCGCGGGTGCAGGCCGCCGGAATCATCGCGCGGCTGGCCCCGGCGCTTGCTTTGCGGCCAGTGCTGCGCGGGCGCGATCAGCTGGCCGGGCTGTTGCGGACGCTCTCCGCACTCGATCCGCGCGGCCTGCTCGCGCGCGGCTATGCAATGGTGCATGATGCACAGGGCGGCCTGATCACAAGCGCTGCGCAGGCCCGCTCCGCCCCGCGTCTGCGGCTCCACTTTGCCGACGGCATTGCCGATGCGGCACCGCTGCACCCGCAGGATCGGCCAGCGCAGACGGCGGATGCGCCCACGCATGCGGGCAGCCGGGCGGGCAGCCGGGCGGGCAGCCGGGCGGTGAGCCGGGCGGGGAGCCGGAAAGCCCCGGGTGCAGCCGCCGAAAAGCAGCCGGATTTATTTGGTTAGCCCGTTTGCAAGCCGTCGCGCTTTTTGGCATGACGGCCGCATGCTGTTGTCAAACAAGGGAAGGCTGGCCCGGCTGCACTATATGGGCAATGGTTTCCGCGTGCTGACCCCGGGCGACCATGTGCTGTGCGCAATCTCCGGCCAGCCGATCCCGCTCGATGCGCTCAAATATTGGTCCGTCACCCGGCAAGAGGCCTATGCCTCGGCGCGCCATTCGGCCGATGCGTTCATTGCCGCTGCACGGGCGCAGGGTCTGCCCTGAGGATGGCGCAGGCGCTCAATCCTGCGCAGGCGGCCTATGTCGCGATGCGGGAACGGGCCTGGCGCGAACGGTCCGTGGTGCAGCGTGCGCTGGTCGCACTTGCGACGCTCGCGCTGCTTGGCACCTGTGCTGTGCCGCGCATGCTGGCATCGGAAGGCGGCCCTCGATCCACGCAGGCCGGGTCCGCACAGGCTGCAGCGCAATCGGCACCGCCCGCGCCCGTCCGCGCCGATTTCGTGATCACGGGCGATGTGCGCCAGGGCGGGCTGCTGCGCGGACAGGTGCCCAGCGGCACGACCAGCCTGATGTGGAACGGAGAGCGCATTGCGTTCGACAAGGATGGGTTCTTCCTGCTCGGGCTGGATCGCGATGCGCCGCTCGAAGGCCGTCTGGAGGCATGGCGCGATGCCGGGGAGCCTGTGATCAGGCGCTTTGATCTGGCGGCAGGAAACTGGCGGATCCAGCATGTCGCAGTCGCGTTCAACGGGCCGGCAACGCCAGAGGAATATAAAGCCAAACGCCCCAAAGAGATTGAGGAAATGGCGGCATCGCGCGCCATCAAGGTGGAAAGCGAAGGGTGGCGGCAACGTTTCATCTGGCCGCTGACCGGGCGCATCTCCGGCGTGTTCGGATCGCAGCGCGTCTATAAGGGCACGCCCGGCAACTACCACAACGGCGTCGACGTTGCCCGCCCGATCGGCACGCCCATCGTCGCGCCGGCCGATGGTGTGGTGGTTCTTGCGGCAGACCGCCCCTTCACGCTTGAGGGCTATTTGCTGATCATCGATCACGGCATGGGGCTGGTGAGCACCTTTTTGCACAATAATGCGCTGGCCGTGAAAAAGGGCGATGTCGTCCGGCAGGGCCAGCTGATCGGCTGGGTCGGCACGACCGGCCGCTCAACCGGGCCGCACATGCACTGGGGCATGCGCTGGCAGGACAAGCGGATCGATCCGATGCTGGTGGCCGGGCCGATGCCGCAAGCGCCCGCAGCCCCCGCCTCGCGCGCGGCCGCACAGGCAAAAGGCCGCTGACTGCAGCCTGTTGCAAATTTGCTACAGGCGGGAGACATATTCCCCGCGCAGCCGCGATATTGGCTTTACTTGCCCCCGCCAGCGATACAGTTGGTGCCATCGGAAGGGGTGCATGCGCCCGGAATCCGTGATGACCATGCTCATGATTAGGGGACTGTTACCGTGAAAACATCCAATCTTTCCAAGCTGAAAATCAGCGCAGCGCCGCTGGTTCTCGGGCTTGCCCTGCTGTCCACGCCTGCCCTTGCGCAGGACGCGCCAGAGGATGAGGCAGCCGAAGAGGCGCCCACCGCGATCGTGGTCACCGGTTCGCGCATTGCCCGTCCCAATCTGGAGGCAACCGCCCCGGTCACCGTGGTTTCTGCCGAAGATTTCAAAGGCACGGGTGCCGCCAAGGTGGAAGACCTGATCAACAATCTGCCGCAGGTGGTGGCAACGCAGAGCTCGGGTGTGTCGAACGGTGCGGACGGCACGGCAACGGTGTCGCTGCGCGCACTTGGCACCAACCGGACGCTGGTGCTCATCGATGGTCGCCGTCTGGCGCCAGCCGGCATTGGCGGCGGCTCGGCTGCTGACTTGAACTTCATCCCCTCGGCGCTGATTTCGAGCGTGGAAGTGCTCACGGGCGGCGCATCGTCGACCTATGGTGCGGACGCTGTGGCCGGTGTTGTCAACTTCAAGATGAACCGCAACTTCGAAGGCGTGCGCCTCGATGGTCAGTACAGCTTTTATCAGCACAACAACAGCAATGACGTGGCCCAGGCGGTCAATATCGCCCGCTTCGGCACGACCCCGAACGGCAACACGGTCGGCGGCGGTGCGTTTGACGTCACGCTGGCGCTCGGCACCGGCATCGGCGATCGTGGCAATATCGTCGCTTATGCCGGCTATCGCCGCGATTCGAAAATCACCCAGGCAGAGCGTGATTTCTCGGCCTGCACGCTGAACCCGGATGGCGCCAATGTGGGCTTTGCCTGCGGTGGCTCGGGCACGCCTGAGCGTACCCGCATCGGCGGATTTACGGCCGCCAATACGGCGCTGGCTGGCCTTCCCGTGGCCGGCAGCTACACGCTGACCAGCGGCAACACGCTGATCCCCTATTCGGCCCTGCGCGATGGCTACAACTTCGGCCCGCTCAACTATTATCGCCGTCCGTCCAACCGCTTCACGGCAGGCGTGTTTGCGACCTATGAAATTGATGAGCATTTCCAGCCCTATCTGGACGCCATGTTCATGGATTACAGCACCAAGGCTCAGATTGCCCCGTCCGGTGCGTTCTTCGGCCTGCGCAACGTGAACTGCAACAACCCGTTCATCAATGCGGGTGGCAATATCACGCTGGGTCGTGCCATTTGCGGCGCGGCACTCGGCACGGCGACCCAGGCGCAGATCCTGATCGGCAAGCGCAACACCGAAGGCGGCCCGCGCTTCAACGATATCGGCTTCAACCAGTTCCGCATCGTCACCGGCATGAAGGGCGATATCAACGCGAACTGGAGCTATGATGTCTCGGCGCAGTTCGGCAAGGTCAATTTCGGCAATGTCTATCGCAATGACGTATCCGAAGCTCGCATTCAGGAAGCGCTGCTGGTCGGCGGCACGCTCGCCAACCCGGTCTGCCTCAGCGGCAACCCGTCGTGCGTTCCCTATAACGTGTTCAATGCCGGCGGCATCACCCCGGCAGCGGCGGGCTATATCGGCATTCCGCTGGTGATCACGGGTGCCACCAAGCAGACGATGGTTTCCGGCCTGCTGAAGGGCGATCTTGGCGTCTCGCTGATGTCGGACGAGACGATCAAGGCCGTGTTCGGCGCGGAATGGCGCAAGGAGCAGCTGGCAACCCAGCCCGACCAGAGCTATATCAATGGCGATGGTGCAGGCCAGGGCGGCCCGACGCTTCCGATCGATGGTGCCTATTCGGTGCGCGATCTCTTTGCCGAAGTTCTGGTGCCGGTCATTGCCGATCGTCCTTTCTTTGACGATCTCAGCTTCGAACTCGGCTTCCGCAATTCCAGCTACAAAGTGCGCGGCAACGCTGGCACGAACAGCGAAAACACCTGGAAGATCGCCGGCAACTGGAATCCCGTCGAGCAGGTCAAGATCCGCGGC
>CAZFYJ010000133.1:0-5994 GCA_964523215.1 uncultured Sphingomonadaceae bacterium
GCCAGCACCTGAAGCTGGTGCGTCTACCAATTCCGCCATCTGGGCACGGGATGCACGAGGCCGCGGTGCGGCCCTGCATCGGGTAGGCGGCGGCGCATAGCCAGTGTTCGGCACGCATGTCAATGCCGAAGATGCGGAGCCGACAATGTGGGGGCGAAGATGTGCAGCTCATGCCGCGGCGCCCGAGATGCAGCGCTCAAGGCAGAGCGACATGCCGGGGCGCAGCGCAGGGGCATGTCGCAGCAACCATTGCTGCTACGTGTACCTGCCTCGTTGTTCGCCCCCGGGCGCTTGCCCCCTTGTGCCCCCCCGGGCGCTTGCCCCCTTGCGCTTGTCCTGCATCCACGGCAATGGGGGTGGCAGTTTTCGGGTGGCGTGCGGCGCAAACGCCCTGCCCCACCATTGGGATGGACGTGACACGATGAGTGAGGCTGAACAGCCGCTTTTTGGCAAGCTGATCACGCTGTTTGGCGGAGGCGGCTTTGTTGGCCGACCAACCGCGCAGGCGCTGATGCAGGCCGGGGCCAGGCTGCGCATAGCCCAGCGCAATCCGGCCCGGGCAGCGCGGGTGAAGGCTCTTGGCGGCCTTGGGCAGACCCAATTTGCAACGGTTGACATCCGCAATGCAGACAGCGTGGCGCGCGCCGTTGCCGGATCGGACGGCGTTGTCAATCTGGTCGGCAGCTTCGGCGATTATGACGCCGTGCAGCGCGAAGGCGCAGCGCATGTCGCAAAGGCATGCGCGGAAGCGGGCATCACCGTGCCGGTGCACATCTCCGCGATTGGCGCCGATGCGCAATCGCCTTCGCATTATGGGCGCAGCAAGGGCGAAGGAGAGGCCGCGATGCGCGCAGCCTGCCCGGATGCCATCATTCTGCGCCCCTCGATCATCTTCGGGCGCGAAGACCAGTTCATCAATCGCTTTGCCGGGTTGATCGCGATGGCGCCAGTGATGCCCGTGATCCGCGGCGATGCCCGCTTCCAGCCCGTTTTCGTCGGCGATGTTGCGCGCGCAATTGCCGCGGTCTTGATCGACGGAGCCGGGCATCGCGGCCGAACGTTCGAACTGGGCGGTCCCCAGATTCTGAGCATGCGCGGCATTTACCAGTGGATTGCTGAGCGCACCGGGCGCAAGCCGTTGTTGGTGGACGTGCCTGATGCTGCTGCTGCGGCCATGGCACGGCTGACCGGCTGGCTGCCCGGCGCACCGATGACATGGGACCAGTGGCTGATGCTGCAATCCGACAATGTGGCTGCAGATGGCATGCCCGGCCTGGCCGTGCTGGGCATCGCGCCGACAGCGCTCGATGCCGTGGCCGATGGCTGGCTCGATCGCTACCGCAAACATGGCCGCTTTGCAACCAAGGGCGTCGCATGAGCGACATCCTTGTTGCGATCATCCTCGGCATTGTCGAAGGGATCACGGAATATCTGCCCGTTTCATCGACCGGCCACCTGATCCTGGCGACCGAATTGCTGGGCTTTGATCAGGAAGCCTGGGAGATTTTCAACATCGCAATCCAACCCGGCGCCATTCTTGCCATTGTCGCGCTTTACTGGCGCACATTCTGGGATGTGGCCCAGGGCCTCGTGCGCTGGGAATCGAGCGCCGTTGCCTTCACGCGCAATCTGCTGATCGCTTTTTTTCCGGCCGTGCTGCTGGGTCTTGCCTTTGGCGATGCGATCGAGCTGATGCTGGGCAATGCCGTGCTGGTGGCCTGGGCGCTCATCATCGGCGGGGTCGCCATCCTGATTGTGGAAAAATTCGCAAAGCCCCGCGAACAGGGCGGGGTCGCCAATGTCTCGACGCGCACCGCGATCCTGATCGGCGCCGTGCAATGCCTGGCGATGATCCCGGGCGTCAGCCGCTCTGGTGCCACCATATTGGGTGCGATGAGCTTTGGCGTGGATCGCAAGACAGCGGCCGAATTCAGTTTCTTCCTCGCGGTTCCGACGCTGAGCGGCGCCACGGTGTACAAGCTGTATACGGGTTGGGACACGCTGACGCCGCATGATTTTCAGCTGATCGGCATTGGCACCGTCGTGGCCTTCATTGTTGCCTTTGCCGTGGTGAAGGCGTTTCTCGCCATTGTCACCCGCTACGGCTTTGGCCCCTTTGCCTGGTATCGAATCATCGTGGGCAGCCTTGCCTTGCTGTGGCTTTCAACCAAATAGGGCCGATACGAGACTATTATGCACGGAATTTTCAGTCCAAATTCGGTGATGGAGTGAAATTGTCCTAATTAGGACATTATTTATGCCATAAATGGACGTTTCTGCTGGACTTTGCCCGGCTTTTTGATCATGGCCTGCGGGTCGGCGCGGCGCTGCATGCTGCACAGGCCTTTGCAACCCATTGAAAGAGCCCAGCCATGGCCAAAAATCCCATGCTGAAATTTGTCGAGCGGCAACAGCATTATCCGGAAAAACGCGGTGCCGAGCTGCGCGCGCAGGATTTTCAGGAAATTGCCGATCGCTTTGCGGCCAGCGAGGCAGAAGCGCAGGCCGGGCGCTGTTCGCAATGCGGCGTGCCTTATTGTTCGGTGCACTGCCCGCTCGAAAACCACATTCCGGACTGGCTGCGGTTGACCGCCGAAGGCCGTGAGCAGGAAGCTTATGCGCTGTCTGCCAGCACGTCCACCATGCCGGAAATCTGTGGTCGCATCTGCCCGCAAGATCGCCTGTGCGAAGGAAATTGCGTGATCGAATTTTCGGGCCATGGTGCCGTCACCATAGGCTCGGTCGAAAAATATCTGGGCGACAAGGCGTGGGACGAAGGCTGGATCGAGCCGGTCGCAATCGGGCCGGCAACCGGCCAGAGCGTGGGGATCATCGGTGCCGGGCCGGCCGGGCTGACGGCCGCCGAATATTTGCGCAATGCAGGGCATGAGGTGCACATTTACGATCGCTATGATCGCGCCGGCGGGCTGCTGACCTATGGCATTCCGGGCTTCAAGCTCGAAAAGCATGTGGTGATGCGCCGGGTGGAGCGGCTGCGCGACGGCGGCATTTGCTTTCACAGCAATTTCGAGGTCGGGCGCGATGCCAGCCTTGCCGATCTGCGCACCCGCCATGATGCCATCCTGATCGCAACCGGCGTTTACAAATCCCGCGACATTGCGGTGCCGGGAGAAGACTTGGGGGGCGTGGTGGCTGCGCTCGACTATCTCACCATGTCCAACCGCAAGGGGTTTGGAGACGCCGTGCCCG
This sequence comes from uncultured Sphingomonadaceae bacterium, assembly GCA_964523215.1. Taxonomy (GTDB): domain Bacteria; phylum Pseudomonadota; class Alphaproteobacteria; order Sphingomonadales; family Sphingomonadaceae; genus CAZFYJ01. The sequence continues at coordinate 3,211 of CAZFYJ010000133.1, forward strand.
AATTTGACAGTGGCGCCATGAATGCGGCCGGCCGCCACGTCGTCGTCATCGGCGGTGGTGATACGGCGATGGATTGCGTGCGCACCGCCGTGCGCCAGGGTGCGGCATCGGTGAGCTGCCTTTATCGCCGCGATCGCGCCAATATGCCCGGATCGCAGCGCGAAGTTGCCAATGCGGAAGAAGAGGGCGTCGCCTTCCGCTGGCTCTCCGCGCCGACGCGCTTTGCCGAGGATGCGGCGCGGCCCGGCCAGGTCGGCACGGTCGAGGCTGTCGGCATGCGGCTGGGCGCGCCGGATGCGAGCGGTCGGCGCACGCCGGATGTGGACGAAGCAAACCGCTTTGCGATCAAGGCTGATCTGGTGATCAAGGCGCTGGGCTTTGATCCGGAGGATCTCCCTGCCCTGTTTGGCGATCCTGCGCTTGCCGTCACCCGCTGGGGCACGCTGCGCGTTGACCACCGGACGATGATGACCAGCCAGCCGGGCGTGTTTGCCGCAGGCGACATTGTGCGCGGCGCAAGTCTTGTCGTTTGGGCTGTTCGCGATGGGCGCGATGTGGCAGAATCGATGCAGCGCTACCTGAAGGCGCAGAAGCTGGAACGAAAGTTTGCTGCATGAAGACCATGATCACCGCCGCCTTGATGTCTGCCGCGGCACTGCCCGGGGCGCTCTTTGCGCAGAGCACGCCACCTGCGGTTTCGCCGACTGTACCCGCAGCCAAACCGCCGGCAACCCAAGGCAAAGCGGAGGCCCCGGCAGACCCTGCGCGCATGGCCGAAGCCCGCAAGACAGCGGCAATGCTGCTGCCCGAAGGCACATATAAAAAGCTGATGGATGAAGTCTTCACCGAGTTGATGCCGGCGCTGATGGGAGACATGTTTGCGAAGCTCTCACCCGCAGACCTGGCCAAGATGATGGGGGAGGATTCTGCCACACTGTCGAACGATCCCCTCGTCAAGCAAATGATCGACCTGGATCCGCATTTCATGGAGCGCATGAGGATCATGATGCGGGTCATGGGAGAAGAGCTGAGCCCGGTATATCAGAAGCTGGAGCCGCTGATGCGCGATGGCCTGGCAAAGGGCTTTGCCGCCCGCTTCACAACGCCCCAGCTTGCCGAGTTGAACCGCTTTTTTGCAACGCCGACCGGCAAGATCTATGCTGAGAACAACCTGTCCATGTGGACCGACAAGAGCATGATGGAAGGCATGATGTCGGCCCTGCCAGAAATGATGGCGGTGATGCCCAGTATCGAAAAGAAGATGGAGGCGGCCATGGCGCATCTGCCGCCCATGCCCGACAGTGCCGCAAAATCCGGCGACATCAGTTTCGACGATCTGCCCGAATGCGTGCTGGATGATGATGCCAGCGACTGTTCGCCAGAGGACCGTGCCAAAGCCGAAGCCTTTTACAAGACGATCGGCATTGATCTGGCCGAGCAGGAAGCCGAAATCAAGAAGATGCGCGCGGCAGAGGAGGCGGCTGCCGAGAAGGAAAAGGCACTGCGCGCTGCATGGAGCCCTAAGGACAAAGCGCGCATTGAGGCGCTGAACAAGCGGATAGCCGCGCAACAGACAAGATCGAACAGCGAGGCGACGAAGCTGGATGCGCTCTATGCCGAGCTTGATGCCGCCGAGCGGACCGCCCGCCGCAACGCCGGGCAGCCGGAAGAACCGGCCGCTGACGCAGCCGAGGCGGCAGCCGATGCAACGATGAAAGAGTAAGGGGAGGTTCGCATGTCGCTGGGGCCGCACAAAAAAATGCACAAGATAGTGAGCGCAGCATGTCTGGCGCTGGCGCTGCCGGCCCCGATGCTTGCACAGGCCAATGGCGACGCGCCCGCGCCGATGCTGGCCGAGCCGACCGCAAAGGCAATGGCAGCCGCAGAAGCTCTGCTGCCCCGCAGCGCGATCATCGAAGCCAATGTTGCAGGCTTTGGTGCCGGCTTTTCCGTGATGGCCCGGCAAAATCCTTCGCTCCAGCAGATTCTGGACGCACATCCAGGGCTGGAAGCTGCGCTGATTGCTTCGGGCAGCGACGAGACCCGCAAAGTGATGGAGGCCGAATATCCTGGCCTTTTGAAAATCGCGGCCCGCTTTATCGACGCGCGCTACACCCCGGCAGAGCAGGCCGCCCTGATCGGCTTTTACAGCTCGTCTGCCGGCCAGAAGATGCTCAGGAACGAAATAGGCAGCAGCGATCCCGAAACCATGCTCGAAGCCTTTACCGATGAGGACGGGAAGCTGACCGATGACGAGGCCAATGCAATGAGCAAGACCCTGACCCCAGCCCGGCTCGCGAAATCGCTGACCCCTGCGGAACGCGTTGCAGCGTCAAAGTTTTTCGCAAGCCCGGCCGGGCGCAAAATCGGGGCAAATTCCGGCGCCTTCCAGAGCCTGAGCGTGAACTGGGTGAACGATGTGATTGCGCGCAACGGAAGTCGCTTTGCAGAGCGCTCTGGCGAAACGATGGCGGCATTCATGGCGGACGCGGCGGCCAAGAAGAAGGCCGCAGCCCAGCAATGATGCGGCTCGCCGGCTTGACTGGGCCTGCCATCGCAGCCAGCTGCGTGCGCGTTGCCGCCGCAGCGGCGCTGGCCTGCGCTGTTGCCTTGCCGGGCGTGACGTTGGCCAAGGATGACGGCGTTCAGATCGTCGCGCCGGGCGAGGTGGAAGCCCCGCTTGCCGAAAGCGCAAGGATGATGGCTGCGTTGACCGTCCCGCTAGAGGATATGCTGCGCGGGCAGCGCACCATCAACGACCGGATCTGGGCACTTGAAATGCGC
>CAZFYJ010000134.1:0-5919 GCA_964523215.1 uncultured Sphingomonadaceae bacterium
TGCTGAGAATGCACGACGTGAAAAAGTCATTGGCTCCTCGCTTGAGGCAAAAATAACGCTCGTACCATCCAACAGTTTTTCGCAGACAGACATCTTGGCGGCAATTGACAACGACGTCGAGAAAATATCCGAACTCTTCATCAGCGGCACCGTACTTATAACTCAAGGCAATCCATTTGAACTGCGCGAGGTGGCGTGGAGTGCGGACGACCGTTTTGGCGCGGTGGCCCATAAAACAAGAGACCACAAATGCGGGCGCTGCTGGCGGCACTTGGCCGAAGTGGCCGAAGACGGGGCCTTGTGTGGCCGCTGCGAAACTGTATTGGCGCAGTGATGAGCGATATGACGATGCACCAGATGGTGGCTGCCAATGCCGCCCGCATGCGCAAGAGCCGCATGCTTGCGGTCGCGCTCTCGCTGCTCGTGCTGATCATGGATCAGGCGATCAAGTTCATCGTGCTGGTGCCGCTTTCGCTGGAAAGCAAGCGCCAGATCGAGATTTTGCCCTTTTTCGATCTCACCTTTATGCCCAATTATGGCATATCGGGCGGGCTGCTCAGCGCTGAAACCCCGTTGCAGCAGCTGCTGCTCGCGGCCTTCACGGCCACCATTATCGGCGCGGTCATCTGGTGGATGTGGACCGAAAAGCTGCGTGGCGACATGCTCGCGCTGGCGCTGGTGCTGGGCGGCGCCATCGGCAATCTGATCGATCGGGTGCGGCTGGGCTATGTCGTCGATTATGCCGATCTGCATATCGGCGATTTCCGCCCCTTCCTGATTTTCAACCTGGCCGATGCCGCAATCACGCTGGGTGTGCTGATTTTGATTGCGCGGGCGCTGCTGCTGCGCAAGAAGGACGCAGACGAGCCCGAACCAGCGGTTCAGGCTGGAGACAGCGACCGCCCGGCATGAGCCGCGGGATCGCCAGATATTGAGGATGCCATGCGCCAGACACGCTTTTTCGTTGCCGGATTGATCGGCCTCACGCTTTCCGGCTGTGCAACCGGCGGCGGGATTTTCAACCGGGATCGTCCGGACGAGTTTGCCGTCTCGCGCCAGGCACCCCTGGTCGTGCCGCCGGAATTTGCTCTGGTGCCACCTGCCCCTGGCGCTGCCCGGCCCAATCAGGAAACCGCCGCCGAGCAGACCTTGCGGGCGCTGTTTGGCGGGCCGGCACCGCGCAGCGCGACCGAAAATCAGATCATCGGCTCTGCCGGCGGCGTGCGCAGCGATCCGGCGGCACGCAGCACTGTCGGCGATCCCGATACGCAAACGGTGGACAAGGGCCAGCTGGTGCGCGATATTCTGGTTGCCCCATCCGGCAACGGGCAGTTCGCGCAGACCCAGACGGGCGGATAAGGCCGCAGCACCCGCCTCAGCGCGGGGTTTCAACGGGCCAGGCAAAGCTTGCAAAATAGATGCCCGCGCGGCGCGCGGAGGCGCTACGCAACGCGGCCTGCGAGCACCTCAAGGCAGGCATGCGCCAGCCTCTTGCTGCGTTCGGGGGACCAGCCATGCACCGCATCGGCATTGCTCGCATGATCCTTGAACGGCATTTCGAGCGTGGCCGCCACACAGCCCAGATCGGCAAAGCGATTGGCCAGCTGATTGGTGGACATGGAAAGATTGGCCTTGCCGGGCGCGGACACGCCATAGCCGAGCTGCGTCTGAAAATCGGGCGTGTGCGCTGCCAGCGCATCGCGGAAGGCATAAAATGCCCCGCCCTGCGCCTCGGTCCAGTTCGGTATCCCCTCAAATCCGGCAAAAAAGCAGGCGGGAATGGCCTCGTCACCATGCACATCCATCGCCCAGTGCACGCCCGTTCGGTCCATTTCGGCAAGCGTGCACAGCACTTCGGGGCTGCGCTCCGGGCTCGGATCTGCCCATTCGCGATTGAGGTTCACCCCCGCGGCATTGGTGCGCAAATGCCCGCGCACCGAGCCATCCGGATTCATGTTGGGTACGACGTGGATGGTCGCCCGGCGCCGCAGATCAATTGCCTGCTGATGCCCCGGATCGGTCAGCCATTCCAGCGCGCCTTCGGCCCACCATTCGGCCATGCTTTCGCCGGGATGCTGGCGCGCATAGAGCCAGATCTGCGTGGCGCCCGTGCCCATGCGCAGGCAGTCGATCGGCCGGCCATCAAGGCTCTGCCCCAGTTCGACCAGCGCCACCCCTTCCTTCGCCGCCATGCGCGCCACCATCGCCTGATGCCGATCATAGCCATAAGGCGCGAAATAGGCGAACCACACGACATCGCCCTGCGGCACATGCGCGATGCTGAGCACGCCTCCGGCATAGCTGCTGTGCGCCAGCCGCCATGTCGCATGATCATCGCTGACGCGCGCCTGATAATCGGGCCAGCCATCGGGATAGGCAGAGCCGCCGGCATTGAGGATGTTGAGGCGGATGGGCCGCCCCTTTGCGCCCGATACGCGAAAGTGAAACCACTGGTAAAATCCCGAATCCGCATCAAGCCGGATATCGAGATCCGCTTCATCGCCCTCGATCCGGCGCACCCAGATATTGCCACTGTCAAATGCGGATGAAATCTTCATGGTCATGCCGCACTGATAAGGCCGTGCTTGAGGCGGGTGCAAGCCCTATGGAAAATTTCCTGGACGAGGGGCCAAAGCCTGCATGAACGTGCAGCAGCAGTTGGCGAGCATCCGCATTGGGGCTATGCGCAAACACCATGGGGCACATGCTGATCTTCGGGCTTGGTTATAGTGCAGGCGTGCTGGCGCGCCGGCTGGAAGCGCGCGGCTGGCAGATCGAGGCGACGACGCGCGACGGGCGCGATGGCAGCATCCGCTTTGCCGATCAGTCAGCCGTGCTTGGTGCCATCCGCCGTGCCAGCCTCATCCTTTCTTCCGTGCCGCCTGATCCGCAGCTGATGGCACCGCATGATCCGGTGCTGGCAAGCTATGGCGCGGCGCTGGCTGTCGCCCCGGCACAGTGGATCGGCTATCTCTCTGCAACCGGCGTCTATGGCGATACGGGCGGGGCCTGGGTGGATGAAAGCGCACCCATTGGCACCGGCCGCCGGGTGGAACGGGCAAAGGCCGATGCCGCGTGGCAGGCGCTGCGCGGCGACGTGCGCATCTTTCGGCTGCCCGGCATTTACGGGCCGGGGCGCAGCGCGCTTGATCGCGTGCGCGATGGGCGTGCCCAGCGCATCGATCTGCCCGGCCAGGTTTTCAGCCGGGTGCATGTGGCCGATATTGCCGCCGCCCTATTGGCAAGCTTTGGAGGCTCGCCGGGCCTTTACAATATTGCCGATGATGCGCCGTGCAGCCAGAATGACGTGATTGCCCATGCCTGCGCCCTGCTTGGCCTGCCGCTGCCCCCGCTCCAGACGCTGGCCGAGGCACAGCTTGGCCCGATGGCGCGTGATTTCTACAGCGAAAACCGGCGCATCGCGAACCACAAGGCAAAGCGGCTGCTGGGCTGGTCCCCGCTTTATCCCGATCACCGGGCCGGGCTGCTCGCCATTCATGAAGGCGAAACGGGCAGCCGTTCGTAAAGGGTGAGCGGTGCCTTGTCGTCAAGATGGCCAGTGCGATAGGGCACGAACCCGAGCTTGAGCGCCACATGGTGCGATGCGCCATGCCCCTGCTCGATCATGGCGACCAGCCGCCGTGCGCCATGGGTGGCTTCGAACCAGCTGATCACCGCGCCCATCAGCCGTTCGGCCAGGCCCTGGCCCCAATGGCTTTCGGCGATGATCCAGCCGGCCTCGGCCTGATTGTCGAAATCATCGCCCAGCCCGCGCCAGCTCTGGAAGATGGCGACATTGCCGATCAGCGCGTCACGCCGCTCGTCAATCACCATGAACGGGCCGTAGCCATGCAGCGTCCAGCCGCCCACGCTGCGCTGCAGCCGTTCGAAACTGGCGGCCATGGTCGGGGGGCTGCCGCCCAGATAGCGGTGCATCGGCTCGGGCTGGGTGAGGCGGTGGAGGCGATCGAGGTCGGCCAGCACGGGCGGACGCAGCGCATAGCCATCCACATGCAGCATGGTCATATCAGCTGCCCGATGCCGTGGATCGCAAGGCCGGCGAGCCCGCCCACCACTGTGCCGTTGATGCGGATATATTGCAGATCGTCCCCCACCACGCGTTCGACCCTGTCTGTCAGCGTCTGCGCATCCCAGCTGCGCACCGTATCCGAAATGAGCCTGAGCGCGCTGTCGCCATAGCTTTCGACGGCACCAATGGTGGTGCGCCGGGCAAAGCGGTTGATCGTGCGCTTCAGCGCGGCATCGCTTGCCAGCGTGCCTCCCAGCGATTTCAGCGTTTCGCCGAGTTTTCCGGCCAGCGCGGTTTCCGGATCCCGCGCAGCCTTCAGCAATGCCTCGCGCCCCTGCTCCCACAGCCCGTCCAGCCAGCGCTTCATTGCCGGATTTTCCAGCATCTCATCGCGCACACGCGCCACCCGCGCCTGCATTTCAGGGTCGTGCTGCAATTTATAGGCAAGATCTGCCAGCCCCTCTTCGGCCTTGGCACGAAAGGGATGCTCCGGATCGCTCGCCATTTCGGCAAGCAGCTTTTGCAGGCCGGAGACGATTGCATCGGCCAGCCGCTCGTCCAGCCCCGTCCAGCGCAGGATGGCATTGGCCTTGTCGTGCACCATGAAACGGATCATGTAATCATTCTCATCCAGCACCTTGGCTGCCCAGATGATGATGCCATCGAGCAGCGGCAGATGCCGTCCGTCTCGCATCGCGGCATCGAGAACCTGGCCCAGCAAGGGCGCGGCATCGAGCTTGCGCAGCTGATCCGCGAGGCCGGATTTGACCATCCGCCCCAAACGATCCTGGTCAAAGGCGGCCAGCATGTCTGCCAGCATGCGTGATGCGCCCATCCGCATCCGCCCGGCCCCGCCCACCGGCTCTGCCAGAAAGCGGCCCAGCGCCCCTGCCACATCCAGATCGCGCATGCGACGCGAAATGATGCGCGGAATGAGGAAATTGGTCTTGAGGAAATGGGCCAGCGTATCGCCGATCCGATCCTTGTTGCGCGGGATGATCGCCGTGTGCGGGATCGGCAGGCCCATCGGGTGGCGGAACAGCGCGGTGACGGCAAACCAGTCTGCAAGACCACCGACCATCGCCGCCTCGGCAAAGGCGCGGACAAAGCCGATCCAGGGATCATAGCCCGGCACATTGCTTTCGATATAGCGCGCCGCTGCAAAAAGCAGGGCCATTGCGATCAGCATGCCGGTTGCCACAGCGCGCATGTTGCTGCCATTCTGGCCCGGCAGGCCATAAGCGAGGTGCACCCTGTTCATCATGCTGTTGTTGGTGCGCCGAGGCTCTGTGTCAACGGGCCCCGGCTATTCGGCCGGCTGAGGGGCACCGGGCAGCGACGGCGCGCCGGGGGGCGGCCCTTGGGGCGACCCTGGCGTCAATCCCGGGGGCGTGCGCCCGGTCTGATCATTGGGCCCGCTGGTGAGCAATTTGCCGAGGATCGGCCCAAGCCGCTGCTCCACGCCAATGGCCAGGCTGAACACCGCCGGCACGATCAGCAGCGTGAGCAACGTCGAAACGATCAGCCCGCCGATCACCGTGATCCCCATCGGTGCACGCCAGCTGCCGTCCCCCGAAAGCGAGAGCGCAATCGGCACCATGCCCGCCACCATCGCCACCGTGGTCATCAGGATCGGCTGCGCACGCTTGTGCCCTGCATCGATGATGGCATCAAAGCGGCGCACGCCCTTGTCCATTTCCTCGAGCGCAAAATCAACGAGCAGGATCGAATTCTTACCAACAATGCCAAGCAGCATGAGGATCCCGATCATCACCGGCATCGACACCGGATCGCCGCTGATCAGCAGCGCAAGCCCGCCACCAAGCGGCGCCAGAAGCAGCGACCCCATGTTCACCAGCGGCGGCATGATCCGCTTGTAGAGCAGCACC
>CAZFYJ010000135.1:0-5908 GCA_964523215.1 uncultured Sphingomonadaceae bacterium
GCTCGACGATCTCGATCTGCTCCAGCGTGCGGGTCACCGCCTGGTGGCGGGGCAGCTTGGCATCGACATAGACCGACCAGAATTGCGCCCCCACCCGGCCGCGGCGCAGCAGCATGAGGTCGGTATGCGTCTTGGCGATCACCTCCGGCGGCAGCTGGCGCAGGTCGAATTTGGAAAAATCCCCGCCAAACAAGGCGCGGATCTGCTCTGGCGTGTCATTATGGCCATCAAACACCGGCGTGCGGGCGAGCACGGCCTCGGCAACGGCTTCGGGCGTGCGCGCCTCGCGCAGCTGCTGCGCCTGCAACACGCCTGGCACCCCCCCCGGCAGGCCGCACGGCAAGCCGGCCACCACGATGGCGAGCCCTGCCATCCATCCCATCTGCATTGCCCGCTTCATTGCCATCCCCTCCTCAGCACACTCGACAGCGGCATCCTTTGCCGTGTATCTGCCGTGAAACCGGCGATTTGAACAGGGGAAACATCATGCCATCAGGATTGGCGGCTTTGCTGGACGATGTCGCGGTGATCGCGCGGGCGGCCGCCGCCTCGGTCGACGATGTGGCCGTGGCCGCGGGCAAGGCAAGCACCAAGGCCGCCGGCGTGGTGATCGACGATGCCGCCGTGACGCCCCAATATGTGACCGGCTTCACCCCCGATCGCGAGCTGCCGATCATCTGGCGCATTGCGAAGGGATCGCTGTTCAACAAGATCATCATCCTGCTGCCCATCGCGCTGCTGCTGAGCGCCTTTTTCCCGCCCTGGGTGCTGACGGTGCTGCTGATGCTGGGCGGCGCGTTTCTCTGTTTCGAAGGGGCCGAAAAAGCGCTCGAAAAGCTGTTTCCCCATGGCGAAAAAAGCCTTGATGAAGCGCTGGGCGAAATCGGCACGCCCGAACATGAAGCCGCGATGGTGAAAGGCGCGATCCGCACCGATTTCATCCTTTCGGCAGAAATCATGGCGATCACGCTCAACAGCGTGTCCTATCTCGCCAAGCAGTCGATCTGGCTGGAGGCGGCCGTGCTGGCGGCGGTTGCGATCGGCATCACCCTTGTCGTCTATGGCGCGGTCGCCCTCATCGTGAAGATGGACGATGTCGGCCTGCACATGGCCAAGAGCAGCGTCGCTGCCACGCGCAATTTCGGCCTGGGCCTGGTGAAGGCGATGCCCAGGGTTCTGGCCGCACTCTCGATCATCGGCACCGCCGCCATGCTGTGGGTTGGCGGGCAGATCATCCTCCACGGGCTGCACATCTATCCCGGCAAGCTGCTCGGGCTGGAAAGCGGCCTTGTCGGGTGGCTGGCCGATGCCGTTCCTTCGGGCCTTGCCGGCTTTGCCATTGGTGCCGTGATTGTGTGGCTGCACCATCTGTGGGTGGGCATGCGCCGCACGGCCTGATGGCGCACGGCGGCAGTGCCTCACGGCACCAGCACCGTATCGTGAGGCTCGGCCGTCAGCCCCGGATAATCGAGCGTATAGTGCAGCCCGCGGCTTTCGTGCCGGGCGAGCGCACAGCGGATGATGAGATCAGCGACTTCGACCAGATTCCTGAGCTCGATGAGATCGGGCGTGACGCGGAAATGCCCGTAATAATCATCGACTTCCCGGCGCAGCAGATCGATGCGGTGCTTGGCCCGCTCCAGCCGCTTGGTGGTGCGCACGATGCCGACGAAATTCCACATGAACTGCCGGATTTCGCGCCAGCACTGGGCAATCACCACCTCTTCGTCGCTGTCGGTCACGCGGCTTTCGTCCCATGGCCGGATCGCCGGCGGCAGTGGCAGCCGGTCCCAATGGGCAAGGATGTGTGCGGCGCACGCATCGCCAAACACAAAGCATTCGAGCAGCGAATTGGATGCCAGGCGATTTGCGCCATGCAGCCCGCTCTGCGTCACTTCGCCTGCGGCATAGAGGCCGGGCGCATCGGTGCGACCATCGCGATCGACCACCACGCCGCCGCAGGTATAATGCTGGGCCGGCACCACCGGGATCGGCTCACGCGTGATGTCAATGCCCAGGCCGAGCAGCTTTTCGTAGATGTTCGGGAAATGGCCGCGCACGAAATCCGGGTCCTTGTGGCTGATATCGAGATGGACATAATCGAGGCCATCGCGCTTGATTTCGGCATCATTGGCGCGCGCCACAATATCGCGCGGGGCAAGCTCTGCCCGGTCGTCATAATCGGGCATGTAGCGATGCCCGGTCTTCGGATTCCTGAGGATGCCGCCTTCGCCGCGCACAGCCTCCGTGATCAGAAAATTCTTGACCTCCAGATTGTAGAGGCAGGTCGGGTGAAACTGCATCATTTCCATATTGGAAACGCGGCACCCGGCCCGCCATGCCATGGCAATGCCGTCGCCGGTCGCGCCCCGCGGCGCGGTGGAATAGAGATAGGTGCGCCCGGCCCCGCCACAGGCGAGGATCGTTGCGCGCGCCGCAAATGTTTCAACCTTGCCCGATGCACGGTTCAGCGCATAGGCGCCGTGAATCCGCCCGCTCGTCGAAAAGCGCAGCTGGTGCCGCCCCAAGATCAGATCAATCGCGACCATATCGGGCAGCAGCGTGATCCTGGGATTGTCCCGTGCTGCCGCCTCGAGCGCCTGCTGCACGGCCCAGCCGGTTGCATCATCGACATGGACGATCCGCCGGTGGCTGTGCCCGCCTTCGCGGGTGAGATGCCACTCATTGCCATCGAGATTGAACGGCACGCCAAGCCTGGCCAGCCGCGCAATCGCCTCTGGCGCATGTTCGACCACAAATTCGACAATCGCCCGATTGTTGAGGCCGGCCCCGGCAATCATCGTGTCCTCGATGTGGCTTTCGAAGGTGTCGCCCGGTTCGAGCACCGCGGCGATCCCGCCTTGCGCCCAGGCCGTCGCCCCGTCAGACAGCGCACCCTTGGCCAGCACTGTCACCGCCTTGCCGGCGGCGGCAAGCTGCAGCGCCGCCGTCAGCCCCGCCGCCCCCGAACCGATGATGAGAACATCGCAGGCAAGCATCAGCGATAACGTTCCAGCCAGATCGTGCGGCGGATGGTTTCATCGATCATGCACTGCGTCCAGGGCTGGGCATTGATGCTCCCGCTGCGGGTCTGCGCCTGTTCGCAAGCGGCGTCACGATCCCTGATCCATTGGCGCTGGAGCGCGCGCAACCGCTGCTGCTGCCGCTTTCCAAGCTTTGCCATGACCGCCCGATAGCGCTGATTGAGCGCCTTATCCTGCCGCGCATGCTCTTCGCCGAGGCAATGGGTGAAGCCATAGCCGCTTTGGCCAAGATCGCTGTTGAGGCACTGGCTGAATGCTGCCGTGCGTCTGCTGTCGACCTCGGCCTGCGATTGGGCCGACGCCGCAAGCGGCATCATGCCGGCCAGAAGAGACAGGATCAGTATCGGTTTCAATGCGCTTCTCCCCATGTTTGCCCCACGCCGGCATCCACCGTCAGCGGGACATCGATCGTCACCGCCGGGGCCGCCGCCCCCTCCATCACGGCCTTGATCACCGGGATCGCGGCCTCGATCTCGCCTTCCGGCGCTTCGAACACCAGCTCGTCATGCACCTGCAGCAGCATTTTGACCTGCGGCAGCCCGGCCGCGCGCAGCGCGGGCATCATCCGCACCATGGCCCGCTTGATGATATCGGCGCTGGTGCCCTGTATGGGGGCATTCATCGCAGCGCGTTCGCTGCCTTGCCGCTCCGCCTGATTTTTGGACGTAAGGCGCGGAAACCAGGTTTTGCGGCCAAACAGCGTTTCGGTGTAGCCGCGCTCGCGCGCCTGCTCCAGCGTGGTGTTGATATAGGCCGAAATGCCGGGAAAGCGCTCAAAATAGCGGCTGATGATGGCCTGGGCCTCATCAGGCGAAATATCCATCCGGCTCGCCAGGCCCCAGCGCGAAATGCCATATAGGATCGAGAAATTGACCGTCTTTGCCTTGGCGCGGCTATCGCGAGTGACCTCGCCAAACAGCTCTTGCGCGGTGGCCGCGTGGATATCCTCGCCCGCCGCAAATGCCGCCTTCAGCGCCGGCACATCGGCCATGTGCGCGGCCAGCCGCAGCTCGATCTGGCTGTAGTCCGCCGCGATCAGCCGATTGCCGGGGCCGGCGACAAAGGCATCGCGGATGCGCCGCCCGGTTTCGGTGCGGATCGGGATATTCTGCAGGTTCGGATCGGTGGACGAAAGCCGCCCCGTTTGCGCGCCGACCAGGCTGTAGCTGGTGTGCACCCGGCCCGTGACAGGATTGATCGCCGCCTGCAGCGCATCGGTGTAGGTGGATTTGAGCTTGGCCAGCTGCCGCCATTCGAGGATCATGCGGGCAATCGCAACGCCATCGCGCTCAAGCCGCTCCAGCTCGCTCTGATCCGTGGACCAATCCCCCGATTTGCCCTTGCGGCCCCCTTTGAGCGCCATCTTGTCAAACAGGATGTCACCCAGCTGCTTGGGGCTGCCGATGGCAAAGGGCTGGCCCGCCTCGGCATGGATATCGGCCTCCAGCCGCGCCATATCCTCGGCAAAGCTGGCCGAAAGCGCTGCCAGCTGGGCCCGATCGACCATGATCCCGGCCCGCTCCATCGCCTCGATCACCGGCACCAGCGGCCGATCCACCCGTTCATAGACGCGAGTCGCCCCTTCGCGCGCCAGCCGCGGCTTGAACAGCCGCCACAGCCGCAGCGTCACTTCGGCATCTTCGGCGGCATAGGCCGTGGCACGATCAAGCGGGACTTCGGCAAAGCTGATCTGCGCCTTTCCGGTGCCGCACACATCCTTATAGGCAATGCATTCATGGCCGAGATGCTCGCGCGCCAGCGCGTCCATGCCGTGGCCGCCGAGCGACTGGCCGGCCGCGAGCGCAAAGCTCATCACCAGCGTATCATCAAACGGGGTGATGATCACATCATGCTGGGCGAGCACGCCCATATCATATTTCAGATTATGCCCGATCTTGAGCACGCTATCATCGGCAAGCAGGGGGCGCAGCGCCGCCAGCGCCTCCGCCATGGCCAGCTGTTGCGGCTTTTCGGACAGCAGATCATGGCCCCCATGGCCGAGCGGGATATAGGCCGCCCGCCCCGGCGCGGTGGCGATGCTGATGCCCACAAGATCGCCCGTCACGCTGTCGAGCGTCGCCGTCTCGGTATCGATCGCCAGCACGCCCAGCCGCTGCGCCTCGGCAATCCAGTGCTGCAGCGCATCCATCGTCACCACGGTTTCATAAAGGCTGCGATCAACGGGCGGATCGGCGGGCAGCGGGGCCATGCGGTTCAGCGCCGCGCCTGTGCCTGCCGCGTCGCCTGCCGACGGCCTCGGCGCCGCCTGCGACGTGGCGAGCGGGTTTGCCATCGTGCTGCCATGGCTTTCCACGCCGACCTTGGCGAGCAGCGAGCGAAAGCCGTGCTCCGCCAGAAAGGCAGCCAGGGGTGCGGGCGGAATCCCGGTCAGCGCCAGGCCATCGAGCGGCACTGGCAGCGGCACATCGCGCTTCAGATCCACCAGCACGCGCGAAAGGCGGGCCATATCGGCATGTTCGATCAGATTGTCGCGCAGCTTGCCGGGCTTCATAGCCGGGGCTGCGGCCAGCACGCTTTCGAGATCGCCATGTTCGATGATCAGCTTGGCCGCCGTTTTCGGCCCGACGCCCGGCACGCCCGGCACATTATCGACACTGTCTCCCATCAGCGCGAGCACATCGCCCAGAAGCGCCGGGCCGACGCCGAATTTTTCGACCACGTCCGCTGCGCCCATGCGCAGATTCTTCATCGTATCGAGCATGTCGACCTGGGCTGCGCCCGCATCATCCGCAGGGATCAGCTGCATCAGATCCTTGTCGGACGACACGATCGTCACCTGCCAGCCGGCCGCCACGGCAGCTTCGGTATAGCTTGCGATGATGTCATCCGCTTCATAGCCCAGC
>CAZFYJ010000136.1:0-5856 GCA_964523215.1 uncultured Sphingomonadaceae bacterium
GGTGGAGGCGGGCGCGCAAGGGGCGCTGCTTGCGCCCACCGAAATCCTCGCGCGCCAGCATTTTGCGACATTGCAGAAGCTGCTGGCGGGCCTGCCCGTCGCCTTGGCCGTGCTGACCGGGCGCGACAAGGGCCGTGTGCGCGAAGCAACGCTGATGGGCCTCGCCGATGGCAGCATCGATCTGCTGGTGGGCACGCATGCACTGTTCCAGGATGCGGTGGCCTATCACAATCTTGGCGCTGTCGTGATCGATGAGCAGCACAAATTTGGCGTTGCCCAGCGCATGCTGCTGGCACAAAAGGGGGTGCGTCCGCCGCATATGCTGGTGATGACGGCAACGCCCATTCCGCGCACACTGACGCTGACGCAATATGGCGATATGGACGTTTCGCGGCTGGACGAGCTGCCGCCGGGCCGCACCCCTGTCGATACGCGGGTGATTTCCGAAGAGCGCATCGATGATGTTGTGGC
Source organism: uncultured Sphingomonadaceae bacterium (assembly GCA_964523215.1). Classification (GTDB taxonomy): domain Bacteria; phylum Pseudomonadota; class Alphaproteobacteria; order Sphingomonadales; family Sphingomonadaceae; genus CAZFYJ01. Next base: position 472 of record CAZFYJ010000136.1, read on the forward strand.
CGGGCTCGCACGACATATCGGCAGTGGCGCACAGGCCTATTGGGTGTGTCCACTGGTGGAGGAAAATGCGGCAGCCGATCGGGCAGCCGCAGAAGCGCGTGCTGCCGCCTTGCGGATGCGCTTTGGCGATGCGCTCGTCGGGCTGGTGCACGGCCGCATGAAGGGGCCGGAAAAAGATGCCGTCATGGCCGAATTCGCATCCGGGCGCATGGCTGTGCTGGTCGCGACGACCGTGATCGAAGTCGGGGTTGATGTTCCCAATGCCAGCCTCATCATCGTCGAGAATGCGGATCGCTTTGGCCTTGCCCAGCTGCACCAGCTGCGCGGACGCGTCGGGCGGGGGGCGGCGCGCTCTACCTGCATCCTTCTGCGCGGCACACGGCTGAGCGAAACGGCACGCAAGCGGCTGGCGCTGATGCGCGAGACCAATGACGGCTTTCGCATTGCCGAGGAAGACCTGAAATTGCGCGGCGAAGGGGAAATTTTGGGCACGCGGCAATCAGGCGAGGCGCGTGCGCGGCTGGCGAGCGCCGATCAGGTCAATGCACTCGCCGCCGTGGCGCAGGATGATGCGCGCCTGTTCATCGCGCGTGACGGGGGATTGCAGGGAAAGCGCGGCGAGGCGGCGCGCCTGTTGCTCTATCTGTTTGAACGTGATGCCGCCATTCCATTGCTGCGCGGCGGCTGAGCCATATCAGCTGGGGCGGAAAACCCGGCCCAGGGCCTTCAGCAGCGGCATATAATCCTGGAGCGCGATCATGTTTTGAAACTGGATGCCGACCGATGTGTGCTGAAACCAGATCACATTGCCCGGCACCGGCCCGAGCACTGGCAGCTTGATCGTCACCACATCATCCAGCGCAAATGGCTCTGCACAATGGCACATGATGCCATCGGCCGAAATGTTGAGGATGGTGATCGTGATCTGGCGGCCATCAGGCAAGGTCATCGGCACGCGGGCATAGATATCCGTGCGCGGCGCGATGCGTGTATCAACGCCCTGCCAGCTTTTCTGCGGCTTTCCCGCATGCGGGTATCTGTCCATTTCGAACCTGCCAGTCCCAGTTCACACTGGCATATGTGGATATGTTACAGCCGTTAAGAAGTGGTAAACGGGTCAGACAAGCGGGCAGGGGGCAGCAGCCCCTTCGGATCAGGCAGGCAGCCGAGATCAGTCCCGTTGGAACAGACTTGTCGCACCAGTGTCATCAGGCCGGAATGATCAGGCCGTGCCTTTTCTGGCCAAGGCGCAACGCCATGCTCTGGCCAGCTGGCTGTATGATGTGCGCCGGATCCTTGATCACTTCGCCATCGATGCGCACGGCCCCTTCGTCAATTTTGCGGCGTGCTTCCTTGTTGGAAGCGGCAAAGCCCAGCTGCACCAGTGCTGCAACCACGGCAATGCCCTCTGCGCCGGTTGTGATGGATGGCAGCGCCGCCGCATGATCCTGCGCGCCAGCGTTCGCGCCAAAGGCTGCGCTCGCGCCAGCCGCCGCCTGCCTTGCCGCGTCGTCGCCACGGCACATGCGGGTCGCCTCATTGGCCAGCACAATCTTTGCGCTGTTGATCTCGCTGCCCTCCAGCGCCTCCAGGCGGGCGATTTCGTCGAGCGGCAGGTCCGTAAACAGCCGCAAAAATCGGCCGACATCGCGATCATCGACATTGCGCCAATATTGCCAATAATCCCACGCAGGCAGCTGATCGGGATTGAGCCAAACCGCGCCCGACAGCGATTTTCCCATCTTGCTGCCATCGGCCCGCGTGATCAGCGGGGTGGTGAGGCCAAAGACCTCGCGCCCGTCCATGCGCCGGGCCAGCTCCACGCCATTGACGATATTGCCCCACTGATCCGATCCACCCATTTGCAGCATCACGCCCATTGCGCGATGAAGGTGGCGGAAATCATAGGCCTGCAGGATCATGTAGTTGAATTCAAGAAAGGTCATCGGCTGTTCGCGGTCCAGCCTCAGCCTGACCGAATCGAAGGTCAGCATCCGATTGATCGTGAAATGGGTGCCCACGCTTTGCAGCAGCTCGATATAGCCCAGAGTGCCGAGCCAATCCTGGTTGTTGACCAGCACCGCATCGGTCGGGCCGTCCCCAAAGGTCAGAAAATGTTCAAAGGCAGTGCGGATCGAGGCGATATTGGCGTCGATCACCGTATCGCCCAGCATCTTGCGGCTCTCGTCGCGCCCGGTCGGATCGCCAATCCGGGTCGTCCCTCCGCCCATCAGCACGATCGGCTTGTGCCCGCATTGCTGCAGACGGCGCAACATCATGATCTGCACCAGGCTGCCGATATGGAGCGATGGCGCGGTTGCATCAAAGCCGATATAGCCCGGCACGATCTGGCGGGAGGCAAGCGCATCAAGCCCGCTTGCGTCCGTCATTTGATGGATATAGCCCCGCTCTGAGAGAAGTTTGAGCAGCGAAGAGGAAAAACTGGTCATGGCGCGGGCGCATAGCATGGGGTTCCGGCTTTGAGTAGTGCGATCGAATGGACGTTGCAGCCCTTTCCTGGTGCACACAGCCCTGCTGTGCGCATCCGGGCGCTCCTGCTGCTGGACGCGGACGGGCCCGGCAGCTTGGTGATCGGCTATGCTGTGCAGGGCGATCTCGACGCGATCAGATTGCCTGAATTCGACACGCTGCGCCATTCCGGCCAGCTTTGGACAAGCACCTGCTTCGAACTGTTTTTGCGGGCGGCCGACGGACGCTATGTCGAATGGAATTTCGCGCCGGACGGGCAATGGGCCTGCTATAGGTTTGACAGCTATCGCACGGGCATGCGTGATCACCTTGCCCATCCGCCGGCGCTGCATGTTGACCGGATGGGCACGCCCATGGATCAGCATATGCTGACCGTTCGGCTGGAGCTAGGCGATTTGCTGGCGCAAGGCTTTGATCAGGCAGCAATATCCGCGATCCTTGAAACGCAGGATGGGCAACTCAGCTATTGGGCGCTGGCGCACGCTGCGGAAAAGCCGGATTTTCATGATCCGAATTGCTTTGTGCTGCCGCTTGGGCCAGGGCGCGGGCGATGACGATGTTCGGAATAGACCGGCTGCTCGCCGATCCTGACTTGCGCGCCCCGCTCCACGGCAAGCGGATCGGCCTGGTTGCGCATCCCGCATCCGTCACTCGTGATCTTGCGCACAGCCTTGATGCCCTTATCGCATGCGCCGATTTGCGCGTCACATCCGCTTTTGGTCCGCAACATGGCATCAAGGGCGACAAGCAGGACAATATGGTCGAAACCGAAGATGCCATTGATCCGGTTTACGGGATCCCGCTGTTCAGCCTTTATGGCGAGGTGCGCCGTCCCACTGGCCAGATGATGAGCAGCTGCGACGTCATCCTTGTCGATCTGCAGGATCTGGGCTGCCGCATCTATACCTTCATCACCACCTTGCTCTATATTCTTGAAGCAGCGGCGGCCAGCGGCAAGGCCGTCTGGGTGCTCGATCGCCCCAACCCCGCAGGCCGCCCGATTGAAGGGCTGACGCTGCGGGAAGGCTGGGAGAGCTTTGTCGGTGCCGGGCCAATGCCGATGCGCCACGGCTTGACCCTGGGAGAGCTTGGCCAGTGGTTTGTCGCCCAGTTCAGGATTGATGTGGAGTATCGGGTGATCATGATGGATGGCTATCGTCCCGATGCCGCACCCGGCCATGGCTGGCCCCCCGAGCGCATCTGGATCAATCCCAGCCCCAACGCCGCCAATCTCAACATGGCGCGTGCTTATGCCGGCACCGTGATGCTCGAAGGAGCAACATTGAGCGAGGGCAGGGGAACAACCCGTCCGCTCGAATATCTGTTCGGCGCGCCTGATCTGGATGCCACAGCAGTGCTGGCCGAGATGCACTGCCTTGCGCCGCAATGGCTGGCGGGATGCCGCCTGCGTGAATGCTGGTTCGAACCGACTTTTCACAAGCATGCGCACCAGCTGTGCCATGCGGTGCATATCCATGCTGAAGGCAGCTTTTATGGCCACGCCGCATTTCGCCCGTGGCGCATGCAGGCGCTTGCTTTCAAGGCGATCAGACGGCTCTACCCGGATTATCCGATCTGGCGCGGGACGGATTTCAAATATGAATATACCAACGATGTGCTCGCGATCGACGTGATCAACGGCTCTCCCTTGTTGCGCTTGTGGGTCGATGATCCCGGGGCCAGCCCTGCGGACCTCGATGCGCTTGCTACGCAGGATGAACAGGGCTGGGCGGAGGCCCGCGCCCCCTATCTGCTCTATTGATGCGTGCCGCCCTTCCTTCGCTTGCGCCGCGAATGGACGAGGCCCAGGCCGACGCGCGGCTTGCAAAGGACGCCAGCGATGTCGAGGCGCTGATCGCCAAGGCAGACCATGCCTGGAACCGGGATGAGGCAAAGTCGGCGCATAGCTGGTATACAGCGGCGGTCAATCGCGCCGCAGCCCGTCAGGCGGGCCTCTCGGCGGGCTTGCGCCGCGATGTGGTGCGCGCGCAAGGGCAGCTGGAGACGCTTGCGGCCCTGTTTCGCGAACATCTGCTGGCGTCGCTCTCATCCGCCGGGCACGGACCGCACAGCTGGCATCCGCGCTTTCGCCTGTCGCTCAGCATGATGCTGGGCGATGTCGCGCGACCAGGCGAGCATCGGCATTATCCGCAAAGCCCGCGGGTCTATTTCTATCCCGGCATGGATCATCTGGAATTTGCCGAGCCGGGCGATTTTGTGTGGTCCAAGGCCGTTGCGGCGCAGGTTGATGCGATCCGTAGCGAGGCCCTGGCGTTGCTGGGCGCGCATGCCGAAGCGGGGTTTCGGCCCTATGTGCAGGGCAGCGATGACAGGCCGCAGGCCGATTATCATGGGATGCTGGGCAACCCGGACTGGAGCAGCTTTTTCCTCATTGAAAATGGCAGCGATATTGCAGAGCATATTGCGCGCTGCCCGCAGGCCTTTGCCGTGCTTGATCAGCATGCGCCGCTGTGTCGCATTGCCGGGCGATCACCCTCGGTGCTGTTTTCCCTGCTGCGGCCAGGTGCACATATTCCGCCACACAGCGGCATGCTCAACGCCCGGCTGATCTGCCATCTGCCGCTGATCGTTCCCGATGCATGCCGCTTTCGCGTCGGCCACAGCAGCCGCGAGTGGCGGGAGGGGGAGCTGATGATCTTTGACGACAGCATCGAGCATGAGGCGTGGAATAACAGCCCTTCAGACCGGCTGGTGCTGCTGTTTGATATCTGGCGGCCAGAGCTGGAGCCGATCGAGCGCGATCAGATCAGCGCGCTGTTCGCCGCGGTGGATAGCTATGGGCGCTGACGGCCGCGTGGCCGCCTGATCGCGATCACCGCTTCCGGCTCAGCTCTCGCATTGCATCGTCCAGCCCCCCAAGTGTCAGCGGATACA
>CAZFYJ010000137.1:0-5853 GCA_964523215.1 uncultured Sphingomonadaceae bacterium
TGATCGTTGGGATGCACCGGTGCTTTGCCGCCGCGCGTGCCGGTCAGTATTTCATTGGCGCGGCCGGCGATCACCTCGTTCACATTCATGTTCGATTGCGTGCCGCTGCCTGTCTGCCAGATGGTGAGCGGGAACTGGTCGTCATGCTTTCCGGCCGCCACGTCTGCCGCTGCGGCCTCGATGGCATCGGCCATTTGTGCATCCAGCCCGTGCTTGCGATTGACCCGTGCCGCAGCCTGCTTGACCAGTGCCAGCGCATGGATGATGCCCAATGGCATGCGTTCGTGCGGCGGAAATGGGAAGTTGCCGATGCTCCGCTGCGTCTGCGCGCCCCAATAGGCCTCGGCTGGAACTTCGATGGGGCCGAAGCTGTCAGTTTCGGTGCGGGTGGTCATCTCGTCCATGCCCGCACGCGCGCCCCGGTGCTGCTTGGCTGTTCCGCCCGCTTCCGCTCACTTCTTGCGGCCGAAATCGACCGCGACCACATTGGACCCGTCCTCGATCGGGGTGGCAATGGGGGCGTCATTTTCCGCCTTGTCGTGCGGCTCCGGCCCGTCGCCATCATCCTGCACATGAAATTGCAGGCCGAAATCGACCGACGGATCGACAAAGGCCGTGATGGCGGCATAAGGCACGACGAGCGTCGAGGGCAGCTGATTGAACGAGAGGCCGACGCTGAAATGATCCTCCTCCACCTGCAAATCCCAGTAACGATGCTGGATCACGATGGTCATTTCATCGGGAAAGCGTTCGCGCAGATGCTTGGGGATGTCGACCCCGGCAACGCCTGTCTTGAAGGTGATGTAGAAATGATGCTGCCCCGGCAATGCCCCGTCGCTGGCCACACTGCCCAGCACCCGGCCGACGACGGCGCGCAGCGCTTCCTGCACGATTTCGTCATAAGGGATCAGACTGTCGTTCGGGGCGTCTTCCATCGCGCATAGGGATGAACAAGGCGGCCCATGGCGTCAAGACGGATTTTGCCACATGGACGGGGCTGCGCGATGCAGTTGCCAGCGTGCGGCGCAGCGTCTAAGGCGCGGCCATGCGCACGGCCGATATCGCCCGGGACACCAGGGAAACCCAGATCCGCATTGCCATCAATCTCGATGGCAGCGGCGCTTATGAGATTGCGACCGGCATCGGCTTTCTCGATCATATGGTGGAGCAGCTCTCGCGCCACAGCCTGATCGACATCCGCATGGCGGTGGCCGGCGATCTGCACATTGATCAGCACCATACGGTTGAGGATTCGGCACTCGCGCTGGGCGAGGCCGTGGCCAAGGCGCTGGGCGACCGGCGCGGCATCACCCGATATGGCCATGCCTATGCGCCGATGGATGAAACGCTGACACGCTGCGCGCTCGATATCAGCGGGCGGCCGCACATGGTGTGGAAATCCGGCTTCACCCAGCCGCGGCTCGGCGAAATGGATACCGAGCTGTTTTCCCACTGGTTTCACAGCTTTGCGCAGACTGCCGGCATCACCCTGCACATCGAGACGCTCTATGGGGAGAACAACCACCATATTGCCGAAAGCTGTTTCAAGGCGCTGGCGCGTGCGCTGAAAATGGCGGTCGCCATCGATCCGCGCCAGGCAAGCAGCATTCCTTCGACCAAAGGCATTTTGTGAGCAGCCATATTGCGCTGATCGATTATGGCGCTGGCAATTTGCAATCGGTGCACAATGCGCTGAAAGCCGCTGGCGCGCCTCGCGTGCAGATCACGGCCGATGCATCCGACGTGCTGGCGGCAGACCGCATCGTGCTGCCCGGTGTCGGCGCATTTGCCCATTGCATGTCGGCGCTGGCTGCGCTGCCCGGCATGGTGGCCGCGCTCAACGAGGCCGTGCTGGCCAGGGGGCGCCCTTTCCTCGGCATTTGCGTGGGCATGCAGATGATGGCGCGCGCGGGCCATGAGCATGGCGTGCACGCGGGGCTCGGCTGGTGCGATGGCGCGGTCGCCCCGATGCCCCCGGCACCGGGCATCCGCATTCCGCACATGGGGTGGAATGATGTCGTGCCCGCCGGTCCACATGGGTTGCTGGAGGCAGGGGAAGCCTATTTCCTCCATGGCTATGCCTATGCCGGGGCAGATGCCATCGCGCACACCCGGCATGGCGGGCCCGTGGTCGCCGCGATCGGGCGGGAGAATATGATCGGCGTGCAGTTTCACCCCGAAAAGAGCCAGGCCTATGGCCTTGCCTTTCTCGCCCGGTTTCTCGCATGGCGGCCATGAAGAAGGGCAGTGCATGATCATCTTTCCCGCGATTGATCTGAAGGCCGGGCAGGTGGTGCGCCTTGCCGAAGGCGACATGGGCCGTGCGACGGTCTATGCCGATGATCCGGTGGCGCAGGCGCTGGCTTTTGCCGCGGCGGGCAGCGAATTTCTGCACGTTGTCGATCTCGATGGCGCATTTGCCGGCCGCCCCGAAAATGCAGGCGCAGTGGAGGCGATCGTGGCGGCTTTTCCCGGCCATGTGCAGCTCGGCGGGGGCATCCGCAATGCGGACACCGTGGCGCGCTGGTTCGATCTGGGCGTTTCCCGGCTGGTGATTGGCACAGCCGCGCTGAAGGACCCTGATTTCGTGCGGGCAATGGCCCGGCAATGGCCCGGCGGCATCGTCGTCGCGGTCGATGCGCGCGATGGCATGGTCGCGACCGAGGGCTGGGCCGATGTGTCTGACATGCCGGTGATCGATCTTGCGCGCCGGTTCGAAGATGCGGGCGTCGCCAGCCTGCTGTTCACCGATGTCGGGCGCGATGGGCTGATGAAGGGGTGCAATATCGAAGCAACGGTCGATCTCGCCCGTGCGGTCTCCATCCCCGTGATTGCGAGCGGCGGCGTGGCGAGCCTGGCTGATATCCGCGTTCTCGCGCTCCATGCGCAGGACGGGATTGAAGGCGTGATCACCGGCCGGGCGATCTATGATGGCGCGCTCGATCTGGCGACCGCGATTGCCATTGCTCAGGCATGCTGAGGCACGCGCGATGAGCGTCCGCATCCGCATCATCCCCTGCCTCGATGTTGCCGGTGGCCGTGTGGTCAAGGGTGTGAACTTCGTCAATTTGCGCGATGCGGGCGATCCGGTGGAGGCGGCGCGCGCTTATGATGCGGCTGGCGCGGACGAGCTGTGCTTTCTCGATATTGGCGCAACGCATGAGGGGCGCGGCGCAATGATCGAGATGATTGCCCGCACGGCAGAGGTCTGCTTCATGCCGCTGACCGTGGGCGGCGGAGTGCGCAGCGCAGAGGATGCGCGTGCACTGCTGCTCGCCGGGGCGGACAAGGTGGCGGTCAACAGCGCTGCAGTCGCCCGGCCGGAGCTTGCCGCCGATATCGCGATGCGCTTTGGCAGCCAGTGCGTTGTCGGTGCCATTGATGCGCGGGCGACTGCCGACGGCCGCTGGGACATCTTCACCCATGGCGGGCGGCAGGCGACGGGCATTGATGCCATAGAGCATGCGGTGCGGCTGGTGGCGCTGGGCGCGGGCGAGCTGCTGGTCACCAGCATGGACCGTGATGGCACCCGCGATGGCTATGATCTTGCGCTCACGCGTGCGATTGCCGATGCCGTGCCCGTGCCGGTGATTGCAAGCGGCGGAGTCGGCAGCCTCGATCATCTCGTTGCAGGGGTGGTGGAAGGCCATGCCAGCGCGGTGCTGGCGGCATCGATTTTCCACTTTGGCGAGGCCAGCATTGCCGATGCGCGGGCGGCGCTGGCGGCGGCGGGGCTGGCCGTGCGCAGCTGATGCGCCCGCTCATCCGCAGGGCAGATCAGCCGAGTGCGACAAAGTTTTTGACGCTGCGCATTCAAATTGTCACACATGATCGCAACATGCCGTGGCATGTGACAGCCAGCCCCATGCGGGCCACGATCGGCTGTGCACCCACGAACCGGAGAGATGCATCATGACCCTGCCCTTCAATCGCCGCCAGCTGATGCTCACCGGGGGTGCCGGGCTGGGCGCGCTGATGCTGCCCGGTGGCGCGCTGATGGCCCAGCAGATCGCCAATCTGCGCGGATTTACGCATAATGTCGCCAGCGGAGAGCCCGGCCCCGACAGCGTGCTGCTGTGGACCCGCTATGTGCCGGTGCGCGGCGGGCCAGTCACGCTGCGGGCGGAGATCGCAAGCGATGCCGCCTTTGCCACGGTGGTTGCAGGCGGCCAGATGACGACAGGCCCGTGGCGGGACTGGACGGCAAAGATCACGCTTGACGGGCTGATGCCCGGCACGCGCTATTTCTACCGCTTCATTGCCCCGGATGGCAGCATGTCGCCGGTGGGGCGCACGAAGACGCTGCCCGTTGGCAAGGTGCCAAGCTTTACCATGGCGGTCTTTTCCTGCTCCAATCTGGGCTTTGGCTGGTTCAATGCCTATGGCCATGCTGCGGCCCGGGGCGACATTGATGTGGCGCTGCACATGGGCGACTATATCTATGAATATGCGCGTGGCGGCTATGATGAAGGCGCATCTGCCCGGGTGCTCGGCATCGAGCCTGCGGGCGAGATCGTCAGCCTGGCCGATTATCGTTTCCGTTATGCCAGCTACCGGCTCGATCCCGATCTGCAGGCGATTCACCAGAATGTGCCGATGCTGTGCAGCGCGGACGATCATGAAAGCACCAATGACAGCTGGGAGGGCGGCGCGCAGAATCATCAGCCGGATGAAGGCGATTGGAGCGTGCGGCGCAATGCGGCGATGCAGGCGTGGCACGAATGGCTGCCGATCAGCGAGGCACCGTGGAGCCGCTATGATTTTGGCGATCTTGGCACCTATTTGCGCACCGATAGCCGCGTCGTCGCGCGCACGCGCCCGCCATCCTATGCCGATATCATCCGCGGCGGCCCCTCGGCCGAGGCGGCACTCACCGCCTATCGCGACGGGCCCTGGCAGGATCCGGCGGCCACCATGTTCGGCACCGAACAGGAGGCGTGGCTGCGCCGCCAGTTTCGCGCCATTGCCCGCGAAAAGCGGGTGTGGACCGTGCTCGGATCGGGCACCAACATGGGCTATAACCGCACACCGGCAATGGCGATGGAGTGGCTGGGGGCCAATCCTTCCGAACGCAGCCGGGCGTGGACAGCAAACGGCATTCTCGCAGCAAAGCTCGGCCTGCCCTATAATCCCGACAATTGGGGCGGATATCCCAAAGCGCGCAGCCGCATCCTTGCTGCCGCCCAGTCCGCCGGGGCCAATCTGATCGTGGTCACGGGCGATAGCCACAACAGCTGGGCCTTTGATCTGCCCGAAGGCGGCAAGCCGGCCGGTGTCGAATTTGGCGGGCACAGCGTTTCGTCCCCCGGCTTTGAAAATTCGACGCGCGGCACCGATCCCGCCGTCATTGCCCGCGCAATGGTTGCCGCAAGCGATGAACTACGCTGGGCCGACACATCCAGCCGCGGCTATATGGCCGTGCGCCTGACGCCCCAGTCAGCCAGCTGCGAATGGGTGTTCATGGCCGACCAGACCAAGCGCAATCTGGCCACCAAGGCCGCGCACCGGATGAGCGTGAAGCCGGGGCGCAACCAGCTGGATACGCTCTAATCCGCGCTCAGCCGCGCCTCGCGCAGGCGGCCATCGGCAAGATAGGGCGCAATCATGGCATGAATCCGCCGCGCCCGCCCGCGCACTGCGGCATCATTGCCATGCGCTGCCATGCCGAGGTTGAAAAAGCTGTTGGCCACCACATCGGCAATCTGCACGCCCGCACAGCGCGCACTATTGGCAAGGCTTGCCTGCCCCCAGCCGCCCAGTAGCGCCTCCACATCCGATTCGACCATGGCAAGAATTCGGGGATCATAGCGCCCCTCATCGATCACAGCCTCCAGGCAGCCGCCCGCCACTTCG
>CAZFYJ010000138.1:0-5813 GCA_964523215.1 uncultured Sphingomonadaceae bacterium
TGTGCGCCGATGTGTCGTACCAGCCGCCGGTCAGCGAATCCTGACGCGTCAGAGCCTGCTCATAGGGCAGCAGCAGCGCCTCATGGCTGGTGTAAAAGCTGGTGCCCTTCAGCTGCGGCACCGTATCGGGATCGATGCCGCAGGCGGCCATGAAATCCAGCGCCTCGCCAATCCGGTCTGCCACATCCCTGAATTTCTTGGTCCATGGCGATCGGCCCATGAAATCATGGGTCCAGGCATGCACCTGATGCAGATTGGCATAGCCGCCCTGGGCAAAGGCGCGCAGCAGGTTCAACGTTGCCGCGCTCTGCGAATAGGCGCGCACCATCCGTTCGGGATCGGGCGTGCGCCCGGCGGCATCAAAGGCAATGTCGTTGATGATGTCGCCGCGATAGCTGGGCAGTTCTTCGCCGCCCTGCACTTCGGTATCGGCGCTGCGCGGCTTGGCAAACTGGCCTGCCATGCGGCCGACCTTCACCGTCGGCAGCTTTGAGGCAAAGGTCAGCACCACGGCCATCTGGAGCAGCACGCGAAATGTGTCGCGAATATTGTTGGGGTGAAATTCGGCAAAGCTTTCCGCACAGTCGCCGCCCTGCAGCAGAAAGGCCTTGCCCTCTGCCACACGCGCCAGATCCGCCATCAGATTGCGCGCCTCGCCCGCAAAGACGAGCGGGGGATAGGATTGCAGCGTCGTTTCCGCCGCTGCAAGTGCTGCGGCATCGGGATAATGCGGCAGCTGGCGGGTTTCGGCCTGCCGCCAGCTGGATGGAGTCCATTTCTCGGTCATAATGGCGGCGCTTTGCGCGCTTTGGGCGATTTTGGCAAGCATTTGCGATTGCGGCGGCGCGTTGTGCCGCACGCTTCGAACGTGCGGTGTTCAGCGCTTTGACCTCAGCTGACGCTGGCCTTCACAATCCGGCCGGGCACGCGCGGCGGCTCTCCCTTGGGCAGCGCATCGACATGCTCCATGCCCTCCGTCACCACGCCCCACACCGTATATTGCCCATCGAGGAAGGTCGCATCATCGAGGCAGATGAAAAACTGGCTGTTGGCGCTGTTCGGATCGCTGGTCCGCGCCATGGAGCAGACGCCGCGGACATGCGGCTCGCGGCTGAATTCGGCCGGCACATTGGGCAGGTCCGATCCGCTCATGCCCGTTCCGGTCGGGTCTCCGCCCTGCGCCATGAAGCCATCGATGACGCGGTGAAACACGACGCCATCATAAAAGCCCGAGGCAGCCAGCGTGCTGATCCGTTCAACATGCAGCGGCGCCAGATCGGGCCGCAGCTGGATGGTGACATCGCCGCTATCAAGCGTGAGGGTGAGCGTATCGGGCATAAACATCTTCCTTTGTTTGAGACGGGGCGGCCATGCGCCAATCAGGCGGCCGATGCAATCACCCCGTAAAGATCGTGCGCATCGGCGTCTTCAATAGCAACCGGCACGATTGCGCCGGGCACCAGCGTTGGCGGCACATCGCGCAGATAGACATGGCCATCGATTTCGGGTGCATCCGCCTGTGAACGGCCCGTCGCCCCGATGCTCCCGTCATCCGGATCGGCATCGCCCACCTCGTCGATGATCACTGGCAGGGTGCGCCCGATTTTGGCGGCCAGCCTGGCCGCGCTGATACGGGCGGTTGCCTCCATGATGCGGGCATAGCGCGCCTCCTTCACGGCCTCCGGCACCGGATCGGGCAGCGCATTGGCGGCGGCCCCTTCCACCGGCTCAAAGCGGAACGCGCCCACGCGATCAAGCTGCGCCTCTTCAAGCCAATCGAGCAGATACTGGAAATCCTCCTCCGTTTCGCCCGGAAAGCCGACCACAAAGCTGCTGCGGATCGCGATGTCGGGCACGATCTGTCGCCAGCTGCGGATCCGCTCCAGCACCCGGGCCTCATTGGCCGGGCGGCGCATCGCCTTCAGGATTTTGGGGCTGGCATGCTGGAAGGGGATGTCGAGATAGGGCGTCAACAGCCCTTCGGCCATCAGCGGGATGACGGCATCGACATGCGGATAGGGATAGACATAATGCAGCCGCACCCAGGGCGGCGTGCCTTCCGGCGTGCGCAAGCTGCCAAGGGCGCGGGCAAGATCGGTCATGTGCGTGCGCAGGCTTTCGCCCTTCCACGCCCGCTCCTCATGGCGCACATCGACGCCATAGGCCGATGTATCCTGGCTGATGATCAGCAGTTCCTTCGTGCCCGCCGCGACCAGCTTTTCGGCTTCACGCAGCACGGCATCGATGCGGCGGCTCGCCAGTTTGCCGCGGATCGAGGGGATGATGCAAAAGGCGCAGCTATGGTTGCACCCTTCCGAAATCTTCACATAGCCATAATGGCGCGGCGTGAGTTTCAGCCCGCCACCGGGGATTTCCACCTGCGGCACCAGATCGATGAAGGCACCGCGCGCCGGCGGGGCGGCTGTGTGCACGGCCTCGACCACTGCCTCATATTGATGCGCGCCGGAAATCGCGAGCACATCGGGAAAGCGGCGACGGATCAGTTCGGCCTCTTCGCCCAGACATCCGGTCACGATGACGCGGCCATTTTCGGCCATGGCCTCGCCGATGGCGTCCAGCGATTCTTCTTTCGCGCTGTCAAGAAAGCCGCAGGTGTTGACCAGCACCACATCCGCACCCGCATAATCGGGAGACAGGCCATAGCCATCGGCGCGCAGCCTGGTCAGAATGCGCTCGCTGTCGACCAGTGCCTTGGGGCAGCCGAGCGAAACCATGCCGACCTTGGGCGCAGCCGGGATGTGCAGGGGGGGGCGATCAGCCATGGGCCGCGCCTATAGGGGCAAAAACAGGCAAAGTCACGCGCCGGTCAAACAGCGGGCCCGCTGAATCCTTCTGCCAGAAAGCGGCTGGCCAGTGCGGCATGAAGTGCAGCGCCGCGGGCCATGACCGCCTCGTCCATCACCATATGGGTGCTGTGCAGGCCGCAGCACTGCCGCCAGTCATCCCCCACATGGCTTGCGCCGAGAAAGAACATCGCACCCGGCACCTTTTCCAGCACGTAGGAGAAATCCTCTGCGCCCATGATGGGGGAAGGCAGCGCCAGCCAGCTGTGCGCGCCGAACAGATCTGCCACCGTGCGCGCCCCGAAATCAACGGCACGGGCATCGCACAGGGTGACGGGAAAGCCTGCCGTGATGGTGATTTCTGCCGTCGCGCCATGGGCTGCTGCAATGCCTGCGACAAGCCGGCGCAGCGCATCCTGCACCAGCGCGCGCGTGGCGGGCGAGAGCGTGCGGATCGTGCCCAGCAGCCGTGCGCTTTCGGGGATGACATTGTTGGTCGTCCCCGCCTCGATCTTCGCGATGGTGACAACGGCAGGATCGGCAATGCTGATTGTGCGCGTGATCATGGTCTGGATGGCCGTCACCATGGCGCAGGCCACCGGAATGGGATCGATCGCATCATGCGGCATCGAGGCATGGCCGCCCTTGCCGGTGACCATGATGTCGAGCACATCGGACGAGGCAAGCAGCGGCCCGGCGCGCCCGCTGAACACGCCGTGCGGCGCATTGGGCATCACATGCAGGGCAAATGCCGCATCGGGCAAGGGATCGATGAGGCCATCCTCAAGCATGAAGCGCGCGCCATGATGCCCTTCCTCGCCAGGCTGGAACATGAAAAGGATGCTGCCGCTCAGCTGCTCCTTGGCCGCGCACAGCAGCCGCGCCGCGCCCACCAGCATGGCCGTGTGGCTGTCATGCCCGCAGGCGTGCATCGCGCCTTTCACCGTGGAGCTGAAATCAAGCCCGGTTTCTTCCTCCATCGGCAGCGCATCCATGTCGCCACGCAGCAGCACCGTGCGGCCGGGCCTGCCGGTCTCGAGCACGGCCACCAGCCCGGTGGTCGAAGGGCCTTCGCGAAATGACAGCGGCAGGCCGGCAAGCGCCGCCTTCACCTTGGCTGTGGTCTTGGGATTGTGCAGGCCCAGTTCGGGTTCGGCGTGAATGGCGCGCCGCAGCGCCACCATATCGGGCAGGATCGCCTCGGCGGCGCTGTCAAAGCCTGTCGGTGTGTCCAGCATCATGCCTGCGCCTCCGCCAGCTGCCCGGCAAAGCCCTTGCGCAGCTTGGCCAGTTTGGGCGGGATCACGGCGAGGCAATAGGGGTTTCGCTGCCCCTCGCCCTCCCAATAATCCTGATGATAATCCTCGGCCGCATGCCATGTCGCCGGCCCTTCGATGGTGGTGACGATGGGGGCGGGCCAATCGCCCTGCGCGCGCGCGATGCCCGCTTCTGCCGCGGCGCGCTGTGCCGCATCCAGCGGAAAGATGGCGCTGCGATACTGGGTGCCGATGTCATTGCCCTGACGGTTCAGCGTGGTGGGATCGTGGGTAGCAAAATGGACATCGAGCAGATCGGCATAGCTGATCTCGGCCGGATCATAGGCAATGCGGATCGCCTCTGCATGGCCGGTCGTGCCGCTGCACACGGCCTTGTAGGTCGGTGCAGGATCGTGCCCGCCAATATAGCCGCTTTCGACGGACCGGACGCCGCGCAGCCCCTTGAACACGGCTTCGGTGCACCAAAAGCAGCCTCCGGCGAAAATGGCGATCTCTTGCGTCATCGGTGCTTCCTCAATCCTGATATGATCGGCATCGCATCCCTGTCGAGCGTGCGGGCCGCCTGCATGGCCGTGATTTCGGATGTAAGGCGGCGCACCCGTTCTTTCCAGTTCTCGTGCGTGGGTGC
Organism: uncultured Sphingomonadaceae bacterium; assembly: GCA_964523215.1. Taxonomy (GTDB): domain Bacteria; phylum Pseudomonadota; class Alphaproteobacteria; order Sphingomonadales; family Sphingomonadaceae; genus CAZFYJ01. The sequence continues at coordinate 4,710 of CAZFYJ010000138.1, forward strand.
ATTGAAAATCCCTTTATCCCGGGTCGGGCCATAATGCGTCCAGAAGCGCACGGCGGCCTGCGGATCATAGCCCGCCCGCGCCATCAGCCATACCGAAAGCCGGTCGGCATCGCGCTCGGTCGCTTTCACGCGGGCGATGCTGCGCCTGCCTTTCAGGCGTGCCGGATGATCGAGCACGATATGCGCCAGCTCATGCGCCACCAGCGCCGCCAGCTCGTCATCATCGCGGGTGCGGGCAATCAAAGCAGCGCTGATCTGGATCGTGCGGCCGTCGGTCGCGGCATAATATTCGTCACTGGCCTTGACCATCATCTGCGCAGCGCAGTGGGGGGCCTCTTCCACGGCGGCCCAGGCGATCCCGGCCGCATCCTGCCCCACCCGGACACCAAGGCGTTCCGCAGCGCTGCCCGGCACGACGGCGATAACAAAGGCATTTTTGGCATCCGGATCAACATCATAGGCAGCAACAACCCTTGGCCACCGCTTTTCCGGAAAGCTGGGCCGGTTGGCTGCGCGCATGCCATTGTCCGGCCGTGCGTCTCGGCACCAGGCGGCGTTTTCGCGGGTAAGGCGATAGTCTATTTCTGCGAGGCGCTGATCCATGATGCGCAGCGCCGGATAGGGATTGTCGCCCGCCGGGGCGGCCGCAGCCGTGGGCGGAGGTGCAAATGGCAGGGCGACGGGCGGCGCCAGCAGCAGGGCCGCAGCGCAGGCATATGCGCTAGACCGTATCAAGGCCCTCTGCCTTTGCCTCTGCGCGCAATGCCTTGCGATCGAGCTTGCCGATCATCGTCTTGGGCAGGGCGGCGCGGATCACCACCTTCGCCAGCCGCTCATGCTTGCCCAGCTGGCCATTTGCCCAATCGCGGATCTCGGCGGCCAGGATGGCATCGCCATCGCCGTGCGCCGCGTCTGCCAGGGTCACGAATGCGCCCGGCGCTTCGCCGCGATAGCTGTCGGCAAGGCCGATCACCAGCGCCTCCTTCACTGCCGGATGCTGATAGAGGATATGTTCGATCTGGCTTGGAAACACCTTGAAGCCGCCCACGGCGATCATGTCCTTGATGCGGTCGACAATGCGGATATAGCCATCGGCATCGATGG
>CAZFYJ010000139.1:0-5788 GCA_964523215.1 uncultured Sphingomonadaceae bacterium
TGTCTGCAAGGCGGTCGAATATTTCCGCAAAATGGGCGGCAATGTCGGCGTTGCGGGCATGATCGTGAACAAGGATGACGGCACCGGCGAGGCGCATGCCTTTGCCAAAGCCGTGGGCATACCGGTGCTCACGGCCATCCCTGCCCATGAGGATATTCGTCGCAAATCCGCCAATTACCAGATTATCGGCACAGCCGACAGCGAATGGGGCAGCCTGTTTTCGCAGCTTGCCGAGAATGTGGCGGCAGCGCCTCCGCTGCAGCCGCGCCCGCTCGATCAGGATGGGCTGCTCGGGCTGTTTTCACCGGACGATGTGGGGGGTGCCGTGCAGCTCGTTCCCGCCACCCAGGCCGATATGCGCGGTGGCAGCTATGCGCCGCGCCCGTCGCTCGAAGTGATCTATGATGCGATCTAGGGATCGCCTTGATCTTGCGGCAGCAGCCGCGCCTGCGGGCAAGGACGGTCAGGCCGCGGCCGAGACTGTCGGCGGATGCGCGCAGAAAGATGTGCTGCGCGATGCGGCGCGCACGGCAGGCAAGGCCGATGTGATCGATCGCTATGCCGCCGACTATCCGGTTGCGCCCGAACGCGGGCCGCACGATCAGCCGCAAAGCATGTGCCCGGCCTTTGGCTCGCTGCGCGTGGGCCTGCGCATGCGGCGCACGGCGACGATCCTCTCCGGATCGGCCTGCTGCGTCTATGGCCTCACCTTCACATCGCATTTCTATGGGGCGCGGCGCAGTGTCGGCTATGTGCCCTTTTCATCCGAAACGCTGGTGACCGGCAAATTGTTTGAAGACATCCGTGATGCCGTTGCCGAAATGGCCGATCCGGAGCTGTATGACAGCATTGTCGTGACCAATTTGTGCGTGCCAACGGCAAGCGGCGTGCCGCTGCAGCTGCTGCCAAAATCGATCAACGGGGTGCGCATCATCGGCATCGATGTCCCCGGCTTTGGTATTCCCACCCATGCCGAGGCAAAGGATGTGCTGGCGGGTGCCATGCTCGCTTATGCGCGCGCCGAGGCCGAGCAGGGGCCTGTTGCGGCTCCATCCTCGCTGCCCGATCGGCCGACCATTGCGCTCATGGGAGAGATGTTTCCGGTCGATCCGATGTCCATTGGCCAGCTGCTGGAGCCGATGGGCCTTGCCGCAGGCCCTGTGGTGCCGACCCGCGAATGGCGCGAGCTTTATGCAGCGCTGGGCAGCGCGGCGGTTGCTGCAATTCACCCCTTTTACACGGCAAGCGTCCGGGAATTTGCGAGCGCCGGACGCCCGATCATCGCCTCAGCGCCGGTCGGCGTTGACGGGACGGCGGCATGGCTCGATGCGGTTGGCGACATTTGCGGCATCGCAACTGAACAGAAGGACTTGGCAAAGAGCCGCTTCCTGCCTGCCATCCGCGACGCGCTGGCCGCCGCCCCAGTCCGCGGGCGGATCACCATTTCGGGCTATGAAGGCTCGGAACTGCTGGTCGCCCGGCTGCTGATCGAAAGCGGTGCCGAGGTGCCCTATGTCGGGACAGCCTGCCCGAAGACGCCCTGGTCTGCCCCGGATCTTGCCTGGCTGGAGGCGCGCGGCGTCACCGTCAATTACCGGGCCAGCCTGGAAGAGGATATTGCGGCTGTGGATGGCCATGCCCCCGATCTGGCGATCGGCACCACGCCGGTTGTGCAGCATGCCAAATCACGTGCTATTCCGGCACTTTATTTCACCAATCTGATTTCCGCACGACCGCTGATGGGGGTTGCCGGAGCGGGCAGCCTTGCCACGGTGATCAACGCCGCCATGGGCAATAAAGACCGATTTGAGCGCATGCGCACGTTTTTCGAGGGGGTCGGCGAAGGATATAGCGCCGGCATCTGGAGCGACATGCCCGGCGATCGGCCAAAATTCAAGGCGCGCTATGCCGCGCAAAATGCAGCAGCCGCAAAGGCTGCGGAGGCCATCGGATCATGAGCCTGATCCTCGATCACGACCGGGCAGGCGGCTATTGGGGTGCTGCTTATGCCTTTTGCGCGGTCAAAGGGCTGCAGGTGATCATCGATGGGCCTGTGGGTTGCGAAAACCTGCCGGTCACCTCCGTCCTGCACTATAGCGATGGCCTGCCGCCGCACGAACTGCCCATCGTGGTGACAGGCTTGGGCGAGGAAGAACTGGGCAAGACCGGCACCGAAGGCGCGATGAAGCGCGCGTGGCAAAGCCTCGATCCAGATCTGCCTGCAGTGGTCGTCACCGGGAGCATTGCCGAGATGATCGGCGGCGGCGTGACGCCAGAGGGAACCAACATCAAGCGCTTCCTGCCCCGCACCATCGACGAGGACCAATGGCAATCGGCAGATCGGGCGCTTTCCTGGCTGTGGTCCGAATTCGGGCCAAAGAAAGTGCCGCAGCCAAAGCCGCCGGCAGCGGGCGAGAAACCGCGGGTGAACATCATCGGGCCGTCCTATGGCATGTTCAACATGGCATCTGACCTTGCCGAAATCCGCCGTCTGGTCGAAGGCATCGGGGCCGAGGTAAACATGGCCTTTCCGCTGGGCACTCACCTGGCCGACATCGCGCAGCTGGCGCGTGCGCAGGTGAACATCTGCATGTATCGCGAATATGGGCGTGGCCTGTGCGAGCTGCTCGATCGCCCTTATTTGCAGGCACCGATCGGGCTGGACAGCACGACCCGCTTCCTGCGCGAACTTGCCGCGCTGACGGGGCTTGATGCCGAGCCGTTCATCGCGCGCGAAAAACACACGACCATCAAGCCGCTGTGGGATTTGTGGCGATCTGTAACACAGGATTTCTTTGCCACCGCAAGCTTCGGCATCGTCGCGAACGAAACCTATGTGCGCGGCATGCGGCATTTTCTGGAAGATGAAATGGGGCTGCCCTGCCTGTTCCATTTTGCGCGCAAGCCGGGCGTGAAGCCGGACAATCAGGCCGTGCGCGCCGCCGTGCGCGCAACACCGCCGCTGGTGCTGTTCGGCAGCTATAATGAACGCATGTACCTGGCCGAAAATGGCGGGCGCGGCATCTTCATTCCCGTCTCCTTTCCGGGTGCTGCGATCCGCCGCCACATCGGTACGCCCTATATGGGCTATTCTGGGGCTGTGTGGATGGTGCAGGAAGTGTGCAACGCGTTGTTTGACGCGCTGTTCCACATATTGCCGCTGTCTACGCAGATGGATGCCGGTGCTGCGACACCTGCCCGGGCGGCGGCCAGCGCGATCCGCTGGGATGCGGATGCGAGGGCCAAGCTCGACATGATTATCGAGGCACAGCCGGTTCTGGTTCGCATTTCGGCTGCCAAGCATCTGCGTGATGCTGCCGAGCGCATGGCGCGGGCTGCAGGCGATGACCATGTATCTGCCGACCATCTGGCATCCGCCATGCTGGCCTCGGCCAATCTTCAGGGAGCCGCGGCATGATGCGCGCGCACCCGTGCCCATTCTTCCGGCTGATCGGGCCGGAAGTCCGCAACCTTCGCAGCAATGGGTGCTGCAAGGCAACCGCCCGCACAAGCCGCTTCCCGCAGCTTTACCGGGGTTACAATGGAGAAGGGAAATGAGCGATAACAACGAGCGCTTTGGTCCCGGGGCGTATTTGACTCCGGAAGAGGCCAAAGAGTTTCACAAGATGTTTGTGAGCGGCTTCATCGCCTTCACTGTCATCGCCATCATCGCACATGTGCTGGTGTGGGCATGGCGGCCGTGGTTTCCGTCCGTCAAGGGCTATGCCATGGCAAAGGATGCGTTTGATATGGCCAGTGTCACCATCACGACATTTTTGGGATAAGGAGACGGAACAATGTGGAGACTTTGGCTGATTTTTGATCCACGCAGGACTTTGGTGGCGCTTGCCATCTTCCTGTTCACACTGGCCCTGCTGATCCATTTCATCCTGTTGAGCACTGATCGCTTCAACTGGATTGAAGGACCGGCCGTTGCAGCAGCGCCTGCTGCGGCAGCACCTGCCGCACCTGCGCCAGCAGCACCAGCACCGGCCAGCTGACGCCAGCCGGATTGTTCAAGGACGTGACGGAGGGGCGTCACGTGCCTTTGGTCGAAACAACGTGAAATGCGGCACAGTCCACCATCATGGTGGCCGCTCGGGTTGACTGCCGGCACGGCAGCAGGGGAAGTGCGATGTCACTGTTAAGCTTTGAGAGAAAATATCGTGTTCGCGGCGGCACGCTGATCGGCGGTGATCTGTTCGATTTCTGGATCGGCCCCTTCTATGTCGGCTTTTTCGGCGTGGTGGGCGCGATCTGCGCGATTTTGGGAACAGCGCTGATTTTCTATGCAGCCGCGATCGGGCCCACGTGGAACCCCTGGCTGATTTCCATCAATCCGCCTGCGCTCGAGGTCGGGCTGGGCTTTGCGCCGCTGAAAGAAGGCGGCTTCTGGCAACTGATCACATTCTGCGCAATCGGCGCTTTCGGATCATGGGCGCTGCGCGAGGTCGAAATCTGCCGCAAGCTCGGCATGGGCTATCATGTGCCCATCGCGTTCGGCACTGCCGTTTTTGCCTATGTCACGCTGGTGGTGATCAGGCCCTTTTTCATGGGGGCGTGGCATTATGGCTTTCCCTACGGCATTTTCAGCCATCTCGACTGGGTGTCGAACACGGGCTACATGTATGTCAATTTCCACTATAATCCGGCGCACATGATTGCGGTGTCGTTCTTCTTCGTCACCTGCTTTGCGCTCGCGCTGCATGGATCGCTGATCCTGTCTGCGGTCAATCCGCAAAAGGGCCAGACCGTGAAATCGCCCGAATATGAAGACACGTTCTTCCGCGATTTCATTGGCTATTCGGTGGGCACGATCGGCATTCACCGCCTTGGCCTGTTCCTGGCGCTCAATGCCGGCATCTGGAGCGCGATCTGCATCGGCATCGCCGGCCCGCTTTATGAAGGCAGCTGGGTCGAATGGTGGGATGTGTTCTGGCGCAATCTGCCGATCTGGGGTTGAAAGAGGAGTCTGCAATCATGGCACGCTATCAGAATATCTTCACCCAGGTGCAGCTCCAGACCGCGCCTGATATGGGCATTGCCCTGCCCGCGCGCGACGAACGCCGCGTGGCGATGACGGGGTGGAATTACTGGCTGGGCAAATTCGGCCAGGCGCAGCTCGGCCCGATCTATCTTGGCTGGCTCGGCCTTGCCTCGCTGCTCTGCGGCTTCATCGCGATCGAAATCATCGGGCTGAACATGGCCGCGTCGGTCGACTGGAGCCCGAAGGAATTCATCCGCCAGTTTTTCTGGCTGACGCTCAATCCGCCCTCTGCCGAATATGGCTTCACGCCCTTTGTGCCACTGGACAAGGGCGGATGGTGGATCATTGCCGGCTTTTTTCTGACGGCGTCCATCCTGCTTTGGTGGCTGCGCGGATATCGCCGGGCCAAGGCGCTGGGCATGGGGCTGCATGTTTCGTGGGCCTTTGCCTCGGCCATCTGGCTCTATCTGGTGCTGGGCTTCATTCGCCCCTTCTTCATGGGCAGCTGGGCAGAGGCTGTGCCGTTCGGGATTTTTTCGCATCTCGAATGGACAAACAATTTCTCGCTCCAATATGGCAATCTCTTCTACAATCCCTTCCACGCGCTTTCGATCGTGTTTCTCTATGGTTCTGCGCTCCTGTTTGCGATGCACGGCGCCACGATCCTGGCCGTGGGCCGCTATGGCGGCGAGCGGGAGCTGGAGCAGATCACCGATCGCGGCACCGCATCGGAACGTGCCGCATTGTTCTGGCGCTGGACGATGGGTTTCAACGCCACGATGGAATCGATCCACCGCTGGG
>CAZFYJ010000140.1:0-5708 GCA_964523215.1 uncultured Sphingomonadaceae bacterium
TCAGACTATAGGGCTGGCCTCAGGATCGCGCCACGGCACAGCGGCCGGCGACGCGGGCACAGCGGCCGGCGACGCGCGGTGCGACCGCAAGGCGCTGCTTAATCATCCTGTGCGGCCAGCCACTGCTCCAGCCACTTGATGCTGTAATCGCCATTGATGACATCGCCCTGCGCGAGCAGCGCCTGATGCAGCGGGATGTTCGTCTTCACGCCGCTCACCACCATTTCCTCCAGCGCGCGCCGCATCCGCATCATGCAGCTTTCGCGGGTGCGGCCGTAAACGATCAGCTTGGCGATCATGCTGTCATAATAAGGCGGGATGCGATAGCCGGCATAGAGCCCGCTATCGACGCGCACGTGCATGCCGCCTGCCGGATGATAGGCGGAAACCAGCCCCGGCGATGGCATGAAGCTTTTGGGATCTTCGGCATTGATGCGGCATTCGATGGCGTGGCCGCGAAACTCGATATCCTCTTGACGAACAGAAAGGCCATTGCCCTGTGCGACGCGGATTTGCTCGCGCACCAGATCAAAGCCGGTGATCATCTCCGTCACCGGATGCTCGACCTGAATGCGCGTGTTCATCTCGATGAAGTAGAAGGCGCCATTTTCCCACAGAAACTCGATCGTGCCGGCACCGCGATAGCCCATATCCGCCATGGCCTTGGCAACGATGCCGCCCATGCGCGCCCGCTCTTCAGAAGAAATCACCGGGGATGGCGCTTCTTCGAGCACTTTCTGGTGCCGGCGCTGGAGCGAGCAATCGCGTTCGCCCAGGTGAATGGCATTGCCTTTGCCATCGCCGAAGATCTGGAATTCGATGTGGCGCGGATTGCCCAGATATTTTTCCATATAGACGGTATCGTCGCCAAATGCCGCCTTGGCCTCGCTGCCAGCCTGCCCCATCAGGCTTTCAAGCGATGCCGCATCGCTCACCACTTTCATGCCGCGCCCGCCGCCGCCGGATGCCGCCTTGATCAACACCGGATAGCCGATCGATTCGGCAAGCGCCGCGGTTTCCGCCGAATAAGTGACAGCGCCAGGGGATCCCGGCACCACCGGAAGGCCCAGCGCAACGGCAGTGCGCTTTGCCTCCACCTTGTCGCCCATGGTGCGGATATGTTCGGGCTTCGGCCCGATGAAGATCATATTGTGCGCTTCGATGATCTCTGCAAATTGCGCGTTCTCGGACAGGAAGCCGTAGCCCGGATGGATGGCATCGGCCCCGGTGATTTCGGCAGCCGAGATAATTGCAGGAATGTTCAGATAGCTGTCCTTGGCGGCGGGCGGGCCTATGCACACGGCTTCGTCGGCCAGGCGCACATGCATGGCATCCGCATCTGCGGTGCTGTGCACGGCGACCGTCTTGATCCCCATTTCGTGCGCGGCGCGATGAATGCGAAGCGCGATTTCGCCGCGATTGGCGATCAATATCTTTTCGATGGCCATGTCTGCCTGTGCTCCGTCAGCCGATGACGAAGAGCGGCTGATCATATTCAACCGGCTGGCCGTTTTCGACCAGCACGGCCTTCAGCGTGCCGCCGCGCGGTGCCGTGATCGCGTTCATCACCTTCATGGCCTCGACGATGAGGATCGTGTCGCCTTCCGCCACGCTGCTGCCAATCGCGGCAAAGGGGGCGGCATCCGGTTCGGGGGCGAGATAGGCCGTGCCCACCATGGGAGATTTCACGGCATTGGCATGCGTCTCGGGCGCGGCTTCAGCAGCCGCGGCAGGCGTTGCAGGCACCGCCGGGGGGGCGGCTGGCGCAGCGGCGTGCGCATGCGGCACCGTGACGTAGTGATCATGCAGGGCCCCGTCAGGGTCTGCAAAGCCCATACCGAAGCCAACTGCGCTTTTGACGACCCGGATTTTGCGATCGCCATCTTCCACAGCGATTTCGTTCAGCCCGGTTTCGCCGAGCAGTTCGGCCAATTCCCGCACCAAAGCGGTGTCAATCTGCATCCCGCTGCTTTTGCCCGTCATAAAGATACTCCCTGTGCCCGCATCAGAGCCGTTGCACCCGCTTTAGTCACAGACGGGCCGCGGCGTCTAGCGCCAGTTCGTAGCTTTTGGGCCCGTGCCCGCTGAAGCTGCTCTGTGCGGCAAGGCCTATATAGCTGAAATGGCGAAAGTTTTCCCGCGCCTGCGGATCGGAAAGATGCACCTCGATCACGGGCACGCTGATGCTCTTGATGGCATCGTGCAGCGCAATCGAGCTGTGCGTATAGCCGCCGGCATTGAGCAGCACGGCCTTTGCCCCCACATCCTCGGCCTCGTGCAGCCAGTCGATCAGATGGCCCTCATGATTTGATTGGCGCATATCGAGCGCAACGCCCAGCGCCTCGGCCTGAACATGCAGCCGCGCGGCGATCTCGTCCAGCGTGTCATGCCCGTAAATCTCCGGCTCCCGGCGGCCCAGCCGGTTGAGATTGGGACCATTGAGAATGAAGATGATCGGCATTGCGGGCATGGCGGCTTTCCGGTTGCGGCGTGCGCACGTGCACCTATATGCGAACGGGCGAAAAGGCAAACTGCCCGGGCGGGCAGATATGCATCGCACAGCCGCATCACCAAGAGGGGCACGCACACATGCTGAGCATCATCCTGAATGGCGAACCGCGCAGCATTGAGCCAGGGCTCAGCGTGGCAGCGCTTGCCGAACAGATCGGGCTTGATCCGGCCAAGATTGCGGTCGAGCGCAATCGCGAAATCATACCGCGTTCGACGCTTGCTGACGTCACGCTCGAACATGGCGACGTGCTGGAGATTGTGCATTTCGTGGGCGGGGGCTAAGGCCGGGCGCATGAGCAAGACAGACAGCTGGTCCGTCGCTGGCCGCACGTTCACATCCCGGCTGATCGTCGGCACTGGCAAATACAGGGACTTTGCCCAGAATGCTGCGGCGCTGGAGGCGTCGGGTGCCGAAATCATCACGGTTGCGGTGAGGCGCGTCAACGTATCCGACCCGAAAGCGCCGATGCTCACCGATTTCATCGATCCGAAACGCTATACCTATTTGCCGAACACCGCAGGCTGCTTCACCGCGGACGATGCCGTACGCACGCTGCGGCTGGCGCGCGAGGCCGGTGGCTGGGATCTGGTCAAGCTCGAAGTGCTGGGGGAGGCGCGCACGCTCTACCCCGATATGCGCGAAACGCTGAAGGCCACCGAAGTGCTCGTGAAAGAGGGCTTTCACCCGATGGTTTACTGCGTCGATGATCCGATTGCCGCGCGGCAGCTGGAAGAGGCGGGCGCCGTCGCGATCATGCCGCTGGGTGCGCCGATCGGCTCTGGCCTGGGCATCCAGAATCGCGTCACCATTCGCCTGATTGTCGAGGGCGCGAAGGTGCCCGTGCTCGTGGATGCAGGGGTGGGCACCGCCAGCGATGCCGCAATCGCCATGGAACTGGGCTGCGATGGCGTGCTGATGAACACCGCCATTGCCGAGGCGCGCGATCCGGTCGGCATGGCGGCTGCGATGAAGCTTGCTGTCGAGGCCGGGCGCATCGCCTATCTTGCCGGGCGGATGGGGCGGCGCATGTACGCCGATCCCTCCAGCCCGCTGGCCGGCCTGATCTGATCCGGATCAGCGGCCGTTATTGGCCACCAGATCCACGTCGACAGCACCGCTCGACAATTCGCGCAGGATCACGACAAAGGCGGCGTCATCGCTGGCGCGCGTGCCGCCCAGATAATGTTCGCCATTGCGGATTTCATGATCAGCGGAATAGCCGTTGCGCCGGGCCATTGTGTAATAATAATCCAGCACCGCCTGCTTGCTGGCGCGGGTTTCGAAATTGACAACGCGCACGTTGCACTTGTCGCCCGCCGCCCCGGCCGCTTCCTTCAGCGAGGCGCGCGGATAGACGGCAAGGCCTGCGGGCATGCGGCTGGCCCAGCTCATGGCATAGCTCAGCTTGGCATCGCAGGCGCCGCCGCCTGCTTGTGCCGCGCGCGTGCCCAGCGTGACAGGATCAGCGCCGCAATCCTTGCAGCTGGACGTGTCGACCACCTTGGCCTCCGGGGCCTGCATCATTTTTCCAGCAAGCGCGGCCGCCTCGGTTTCGGCCGCTGTGTCGCGGCCTGCGCCGGTTGCCGGCACAGCGCCGTCGATCGGGCGATTGCCGGGCGTCACGGCATTCTTGTTGGCCGATCCCACCAGATCGGGATCAACCATGATCGGCTTTTCAAGCGATGCCTTTGCTGCCGGGTCGCTGGTCAGATTGTCGTCCAGCTCCGACAATTTTGCCTTTTCCGCCTCGCTGCGGCCGCAACCGGCAAGAGTGAGCGGCAGCGCAAATGCAGCGGCAGTGAGAAACAGGGTGCGGGCACGCATGGTCAAGACTCCTTTAACCTTTGCCATGGTTTGCCGCGTTTTCGTTAACAATGGGTAAGAAAAGAGCGTTAACAGGTAGGATTTTGTTAAGTTTTGGCTGTCCTAAAGCGGGACTGAAAGCTTTGCGCCAAAGGCTGGACCAGTTTGAACCAGTCCAGCCCCCAGGAATGACTCAGCGCCCGGTGCGCAAGGCACCGCGACCCCGGCTTAACGGCATTTGAAGCCGCGGCTCTTGTCGATCTCGCGACCCAGAAGTGCGCCGCCTGCCGCGCCCAGGATCGTGCCGAGCAGCTTGTCGCCGCGGCCGGCAACCTCATTGCCGATCAGGCCGCCAACAGCGCCGCCGATCAAGAGTCCGGTCGTGCCATTGTCCCGCCGGCAATAATAGCGCCCGTCGCGTCCGCGCCACACCGGGCCGCCATAATAATCGTCACGCCGCGCATCCCGATAGCCATCGCGATAGCCGCGACGATATTTGCGTCCGCGATAGTCGCTCGATTGTTCCAGCACCAGCGTGCTGGCACCCAAGGTTGCCAGGCTTTGCACGGCGTTTGGCATATCGCTGGTGGTGCTTGCAGCCATTGCGGGGGTGGCAAGGCCAAGGCCGCCAGTCGCGGCAAGGGCAATCATCAACTTGTTCATCTTACTGCTCCCTTTCGTTTTTCATCGGTTCGGTGGTGCCCCGTTGTTGATGACGGGATGCGACAACCGCACTGAACGCCTTCTGACAGGGCTGTTCAGCTTTGTTCAGGAACGATGAAGCGAGTGTTTTCAGCGATGAAGTGAGTATTGGCGCAGTGCAGGCACAAGGATCATGCCGCCTGCGTCAGACATGTTGATTATGCGCGCTGCTCTGCCATCACCCGCCAGCCCAGCGTTTCCCCGGCATGGAAGGGCACGATCTCGATATCGCCATGCACCAGCTTATCGGGCACAGGATTGGCCACCCGTTCGAGGGTGATGCTGCCCTGGTTCAGCGGCAGGCCATAAAATTCGGGGCCGTGAATGCTGGCAAAGCCCTCGAGCCGGTCCAGCGCGCCTTCTTCGTCAAACACGGTGGCATAGCTTTCCAGCGCATGGGCCGCGTTGAAGATGCCGGCGCAGCCGCACGCGGTTTCCTTCGCTGCAATCACATGCGGTGCGCTGTCTGTTCCCAGAAAAAACTGTGTGCTGCCCGATGTGGCTGCTTTGCGCAGTGCCAGCCGGTGCCGTTCGCGCTTGGCAACGGGCAGGCAATACATGTGCGGACGGATGCCGCCTGCAAACATGGCATTACGATTGATATGCAGATGCTGCGGCGTGATCGTCGCGCCCAGCTGGCTCGGATGCGCGGCCACGAAATCGACCGCATCTTGCGTTGTGATATGCTCGA
>CAZFYJ010000141.1:0-5707 GCA_964523215.1 uncultured Sphingomonadaceae bacterium
TCCGCTTCTTTCTGCTCTCAGTCTATGCGACCATGTATCTGCGCGATCACAACCGCCCGGTGTTTCACAAGGCGCTGGGCGTTGATCCCGCGGAATATGGCTATCAGGTGTTCGATATCTGCACGGCCATCAGCCGCCAGGTCTTTCCGGTGACGCTCGATACGGACAATCCGCGCTTTCGCCACGCGATGGAGGATTTGCGCCGGGCCTCTGATGCAATGGCGGCTGCCAGGGAACGTGGCGGCATCAGCGGCGCTGCCGGGCGGATCGTGCATATGGCGCGCGCAGGCCTCGCCTTTGCCCGGATGTATCTGATGAAGCCGGCCGCAAACCCCCTGCCCCGGACAACGCGGCTCATGCCGACATGGTAGGCAGCAGCGGTCTTGCCCTGCCGTTGCTGGTGGCGACGCTGCTCTGGTTTGTCGGCACCGGCGCTGTCGCCATGATAAACCGGCGGCTGCGGGCAAGCTTTGCCCGTGCCGTGATGCTGGCGGGGCTGTGCGGCATGGCCGGGCTCTGCATTCTGGTCGCAACCAGCGGCACATTGAGCGCAGGCGCTGCCTATGCCTCATTCATCGGCGGGCTTCTGATCTGGAGCTGGCACGAGATCAGCTTTCTCACGGGCGCGGTTTCAGGAACCCACCGCGAGGATTGCCCATTGGGGGCGGGCCGCTGGCAGCGCTTTTCGCGGGCAACACTGGCGCTGATCCATCACGAAATGGCCCTCGCGATGACCGCCGGGCTGCTGCTTTCGCTTGGGGCATTCACGGCAAATGATATCGGCGCGCAGGCCTTTGCCCTGCTGCTGATTTTCCGCCTTTCCGCCAAGCTCAACATTTACTGGGGCGTACCGCATTTCAGCGACGAGCTGCTGCCTCAGCATCTCCATTATCTGAAAAGCTATTTCGGGCCGCGGCGTTCGAGCCCGTTGCTGCTGCTGTCGATCCTGCTGATCAGTGGCATAGCCGCGTATTACGGCTGGCAATGGCACGCAGCCGAAACGGATTTTGCGGCAACCGCAGCGGGGCTTTTGTGCGGCCTTTCGCTGCTGGCAGCGCTAGAACATGTGATGATGGCTTTGCCGGTGCGCGACAGCGCAATGTGGGGCTGGGCGCTTGAGGCAATGGCTGCGCAACGGCCGGCAGGCCAATCGGATATCGGGAAGCCATAAGGCGCCAGAGGGGAGACGAATGATGGATTATGAAGCATTTTTCGGCACGCAGCTTGCGGCCGTCCGCGAAGAAGGGCGCTACCGCATCTTTGCCGAGATCGAGCGCAAGGCCGGCGCCTTCCCGCATGCCACGCGCTACATTGATGGGGAAACCCGCGATGTCACCGTGTGGTGCTCCAATGATTATCTGGGCATGGGGCAGCATCCCAAGGTGCTCGATGCGATGCACCGCGTGCTTGATGAATGCGGCGCCGGCGCCGGGGGCACGCGCAACATTTCGGGCACCAATCATCATCATGTGCTGCTGGAGGCAGAACTTGCTGATCTGCACCATAAGGAAGATGCCCTGCTGTTCACATCCGGCTATGTCTCCAACTGGGCAGCGCTGGGCACGCTTGCCTCGCAGATTCCGGGCTGCGTGGTTTTTTCCGATGCGCTGAACCACGCCTCGATGATCGAGGGCATTCGCCACAGCAAGGCCCCGCGGCGCATTTTCGCGCATAATTCGCCGGAAGATCTGGATGCCAAACTATCCGAATTCGGCCCCGAAACGCCAAAGCTGGTCGCCTTTGAAAGCGTCTATTCGATGGATGGGGATATCGCCCCGATCGCCGAAATCATCGATGTATGCGAACGGCACAATGCAATGAGCTATATCGACGAAGTGCACGCCGTCGGCCTTTATGGCCCGCGGGGTGGCGGGGTCGCAGAACGCGAAGGTCTGATGGAGCGGATCACGGTGATCGAAGGGACGCTCGGCAAAGCCTTCGGCGTGATGGGCGGCTATATCGCCGCCTCGCGCGATCTGTGCGATTTCGTGCGCACCTTCGCCAGCGGCTTCATCTTTACCACTGCGGTGCCGCCTGCCGTTGCGGCCGGTGCCTGCGCCAGCATCCGCCATCTGAAGGAGAGCCAGCAGGAGCGCGAACGCCATCAGGAGCGCGTGGCCAGGGTGCGCGGCAGCCTCGATCGCATGGGCATTCCGCATTTGCCAAATCCCAGCCACATCATTCCGGTGATGGTGGGGGATGCCCACAAATGCAAATTCATCAGCGACTGGCTGATGGACCATCACGGCATTTATGTACAGCCGATCAATTACCCAACCGTGCCGCGCGGCACCGAAAGGCTGCGCATCACGCCATCACCCGTCCACAGCGACGCCGATATCGACAAGCTGCTGCACGCGCTGAGCGAGATCTGGTCGCACTGCGAACTGGCGCGCCGCGAAATGGCCGCCTGACCGCGGGGCGGGCGCGCCGCAGCGGCGGGCACGGGATCCGGACAACGGGGCTGCCAACATCACAACAGGGGCGCATCTGTGCCGCCACAAATATGCGCCGTTTCAAAAGGCGCGCATAAAAAAGGCCGGGCTCGATGGCCCGGCCTGATCTGGCGAATGATCGCCCGCGCCGATCAATTCGGCGCTTCGAGATAGGCAATCAAATCTGCCCGCTTTTGCGCATCGGCGATGCCGCCAAACACCATCTTGGTATTGGGGATGACGCGCTTCGGATTCTCGAGATATTGGAACAGCTTTTCCTTGGTCCAGGTGATGCCGCTGTTCGCATTGGCAGGCGAATAGCTGAAACCCGGAATGGTGCCGGCTTTGCGCCCAATGATGCCAGCGAGCGAGGGGCCGGTCTTGTTCACGCCTGCATCGGTGACATGGCAGGTGCGGCACTGGGCAAAGACGATCTTGCCAGCCGCGGCATTGCCCGTGAAGCTGGCGAATTGCGTGCCATCCAGCGTGGCGACATCGGTTGCCGCAGGGGTGCCGGCAGGCGGAGCCGCGGGGGCTGGGGCCGCTGCAGGAGCCGGGGCGGGCGCAGGCGCAGGCGCAGCAGCAGGAGGCGCCTCTGCCGTCTTTTCGCTGTCAGCGCTTTCCGACCCGCCCGAGCATGCCGCCAGCACAACCGAAATTGCCGCAGCACCAAAAAGAAAATTGACCTTCTTCATTCGTTTCTCTCCTATCCTGATGATGGCTTACGCCTTCATCTGGCCCCAAAAACTGCTGATAAACTACATGCACGGATGCACTTGTCAAACTGATATTGGCACCCCCAGACGCCTGCATCCTAGCTTTTAGACTCGGTTTCGGAGAGGACGCGATCGCGCATCCGCCGCCCGATCACATAGATGAGCAGCACAACCGGAATGGTGATCGCGCCGATCACAATGTCTGCCCAGCTGCCACCCGGCATGGCCGATGTGCCTTTCACCAGATAGGCCAGCAGCCCGATCAGATAATAAGCGGCCGCGATGACAGACAGCCCCTCCACGAGGGTCTGCAGGCGGAACTGCAGCTGGGTTGATCGCTCCATTGATTGCATCAGGATCAGGTTCTGCGCCTTGATGCGGCTGTCTATGCGCACATCGAGCATGTGCATGATGCCCGAAATCCGCTCCGAAATCGCCCCCAGCCGCTGGCTGAAGACCGCGCAGGTGCGCGATGCCGGCACCAGCCGGCGCTCGGTAAAGTCCTTCAGGCTCTGGTGGTTGGGCAGCGGGCGGACATCGAGCGCGGCCAGGCGATCGGCGGCCACTTCGGCATAAGCAATGGTGGCGCTCAACCGGAAGCCGGTTTCGGATCGAACCAGCTCCAGCTGGGCTGCGAGTTCCGACAAATCGTTCAGCAGCTTTTCATCATCATCGCCTGCGGCACCGCGCCGGGCATATTCGGCAAGCTGCTGCTCCAGCTGATCGAGCCGGGGGCCATATTGCTGCACCGTTGGAAAGCCGAGCAGCGCCATGTTGCGATAATTGCCCAGCTCCTGAACACGCTGGACAATACGCCCGAATTCTGCGGGTTCGACCGCGCCTGCGCTGATCACGAGACGGCCATAGCCATCGCCGTGGATGCCGAAATCGGACCAGATGCGCACGCCATCATTCACATCGCAGCACACCAGATCATCAGCCGAAATTCCGAGCTTTTCCAGCCATCGCGGCCCTTCGGCATGATCAGACACCACAAAGATCCGCGTCGCGCGCACCACGGCACCCGGCCATTCTTCCAGCCAGCGCACATAATCCGCCCGTGCGCCATCATCCGTGCCCGGCGCAAAGATCAGTGTGATGGTGCTCGCCTCGGTATGGCGTTCCCACAGAAAATCGATCCCTGTGGCGCTCCGCCCTGCGCCATGACGCGGCGCAAGGTTCCACTCTGCAAAATCAGGCTTGCGCGCAATCAGCCATGCATCTTCGTCGCTGCGCTGCTCAGGTGCGATCAGGCGCACCACCTGATAGATTTCCGATCCTGCATGCACCGGGGCAAAGCGGCGCAAATGCATTTCGTTGACGGCCCAGCGGCGCAGTGGATGTTCGGTAAACACTGGACGTCATCATGCGGAAAATGCTGGCCAAAGTCCAGTGTTCGAAACGGCCGGCGGATGTGTCCCACATGCTGCCGCTAAAAAACGCTGTGATCGCTGCGCAGATGCTGCGCATCACCACGCAGCAGCGCGGCAAAATGATCGCGAAGCTGGTCTTGCCCGGTCTCGGGCGTTGCGGCTGCATCATAGCGCCCATGCTCTGCATCCCACAGCAGCATGGATTCGGTTGCATAATAGCGCCCGATGCGGGCAAAATGCGCCGCGCTGCGTGCACGCGCAGAGAGCATGCCTAGCGCCCCAAGCACGCCAGCCACCACATCGAGCAGCAGCACCGGCACCCGCCGAAAGCGCGGCCTGCGCCCGATCAGCGCAAACAGCATCTCTCCCTGCGCCCGCGGGGTCAGCGCCGGGCCGGGCCCGCCAATCGGCAAAACCCGGTTATGGCGGGCAGGATCGTGCAGGCAATCGGCCAGATAGTGCGCCAGATCGCGATCGCTGATCGGCTTGCAGGCCGTGCCCTCGCCATTGCCAAACAGCAGATAGGGCTTGCCCTGCTGCACACGGATCACCTGGCCGGACAGCGACTTGAAAAAGGCCGTCGGCCGCACGATGCTGTAACGCAGGCCGGATTGGATCAGCGCATCTTCAAAGCGGCGCTTTGCCCGCTGGAATGGCAGCAGCGGCTTTTGCACGCAGATGGCCGAAAGATAGACGAAATGCATCGTGCCCGCCCGCTGCGCCGCGGCAAGCAGTGCCTGGTGGGCCTGATTGTCGACTGCCTCGGCATCATCAGGCTGGCCCGTGCGCGAGGCAAGGCAAGACAGGACAGCATCAAAGGCGCGGCCCTCCATCCCTGCGGCGAGCAGCGCGGGCGCATCGGCGAGTTCCGCCGAGACCAGCGTAAGCCGCCCTCCCAGGTCGTCAGCGGCTTGCAGCTGCGCGCGCGACGACGGGCGGATCACGGCACAGACATGATGCCCGCGCGCCAGCAGGCAGCGCAGCGTCGCCGCACCAATGGTGCCCGTCGCCCCTATCATGAAGATGCGCATGGGCTGAGGCGGCGGGGGCGTGGCAAGCGTCATCGCCCACCTGCATGGCGGCCTGCAAGGCGGAGTTCAAGCGCTTCTCGCTGCCGGCAGCACATGCCTGGAGGCCCGAGCCGGAATCGAACCGGCGTGCAAGGATTTGCAGTCCTCTGCGT
>CAZFYJ010000142.1:0-5687 GCA_964523215.1 uncultured Sphingomonadaceae bacterium
AGGCGCCGGTATAGGTGGCGGGGTTGCTGCGCGGGGTGCGGCCGATGGGCGATTGATCGATGTCGATCACCTTGTCCAGCTGTTCCAGCCCGGTCAGCTTGTCATGCTTGCCCGCGATCATGCGTGCGCCGTTCAGCTGGCGGGCGGCGGCGGCATAAAGCGTGTCGATGGTGAAGCTGGATTTGCCCGATCCCGATACGCCGGTGATGCAGGTGAAGGTGCCGAGCGGGATGCTGACGGTCACATTGCGCAGATTATTCTCGCGCGCGCCGTGCACGGTCAGCCGCTTGCCGCTGCCCTTGCGGCGCTTTGCGGCAATGGGGATGGCGCGCCTGCCGGTCAGATAATCGGCGGTCAGGCTGTCATGTGCCGCCTCAATATCGGCGAGCGTGCCCTGCGCCACGATTTCGCCGCCATGCACGCCCGCGCCCGGCCCCATATCGATGATGTGATCGGCCGTGCGGATGGCATCCTCATCATGCTCCACCACCAGCACGGTGTTGCCCAGATCGCGCAGCCGCCGCAGCGTGGCGAGCAGCCGGTCATTGTCCTTCTGGTGCAGGCCGATCGACGGCTCGTCGAGCACATAGAGCACGCCGGACAGGCCCGATCCGATCTGCGAGGCCAGGCGGATGCGCTGCGATTCCCCGCCCGAAAGCGTGCCCGATGTGCGATCGAGATTGAGATAATCGAGCCCGACATTGTTGAGAAAGCCCAGCCGTTCCAGAATTTCCTTCAGGATCGCCCTGGCAATTGCCTGCTGCTGCGCGCTCAGCTGATCGTTCACAGCCTCGAACCAGCCCAGCGCATCGGCGACGGACATCCGTGTGATCGCGCTGATCGTGCGATCGGCAATGCGCACTGCCAGCGCCTCGGGCCGCAGCCGCGCGCCGCCGCACGCCTCGCATGGCTGCGCGGTCTGGAATTTGCTCAGCTCCTCGCGCATCCAGGCGCTGTCGGTTGACAGCATGCGCCGCTCCAGATTGCCGATCACGCCTTCGAACGGCTTGTTCACTTCATAGAATTTGCGCCCGTCCTGAAAGCGCAGCGTGATGGCCTCCCCTGCCGATCCGTGCAGGATGATGTGGCGGTGCGCCTCGCTCAGCTCTTCCCACGGTGTGTCGATGGCAAAGCCATAATGGCGCGCCAGGCTTTCCAGCACCTGCATATAATAAGGGCTGGGGGGATTGGATTTGGCCCAGGGCACGATTGCGCCCTTTTTCAGCGACAATGCGGGATTTGGGACCACCAGATCTGCATCGAACAACAGCTTTTCGCCCAGCCCGTCGCAGGTGGGGCAGGCCCCTTGCGGCGCATTGAAGCTGAACAGCCGCGGCTCGATTTCGGCGATGGTGAAGCCGGAGATGGGGCAGGCGAATTTCTCGCTGAAAATGATGCGGCCGGGCGGGGCATGATCGGAAAGAATGCCCTTTTTCAGCCCCTCCGCTTCAGCCGGGGGGCTTGTGGCATCGCCGGGTGCATCCGGCGCGGGCGCATCGGCGGGATCAATGTAGGCCAGCCCATCGGCCAGTTTCAGCGCGGTTTCGAAACTGTCTGCCAGGCGGGTGGCAAGCCCGCCGCCGCTGCCATCGGCGGCATCCGCGGCATCGCGGCGCACGACAATGCGATCGACCACGATTTCGATGTCATGCTTATATTTCTTGTCGAGCGCGGGGGCCTCCTCGATCGGATAAAACTGCCCGTCGATGCGCACCCGGGTAAAGCCCTGGCGCTGCCATTCGCCCAGCTCCTTCCGGTATTCGCCCTTGCGGCCGCGCACCACCGGGGCGAGCAGATAGGCCCGCGTCCCTTCGGGCAGCGCCATCACCCGGTCCACCATCTGGCTCACGGTCTGCGCGGCGATCGGCAGGCCTGTCGCGGGCGAATAGGGAATGCCCACCCGCGCCCATAACAACCGCATATAGTCGTAGATTTCGGTCACCGTGGCGACCGTGGAGCGCGGATTGCGGCTGGTTGTCTTCTGTTCGATGCTGATGGCCGGCGACAGCCCTTCAATATGCTCCACATCGGGCTTTTGCATCATTTCGAGGAATTGCCGCGCATAAGCCGACAGCGATTCGACATAGCGGCGCTGCCCCTCGGCATAGATGGTGTCAAAGGCGAGCGATGATTTGCCGGAGCCCGAAAGGCCGGTGATCACGGTCAGCGTTTCGCGCGGAATATCGACGTCCACGCCCTTCAAATTATGCTCGCGGGCGCCGCGGACGGAAATGTTGGACAGACTCATGACCGCGCCATGTTCCACATCCGTTCACCAAGGGCAAGTCTGGTCTTTAGAGCATGATCGCATGAGATTGCGCGGTCATTGCGGGGATCTCCATCGCCTTTTGGGCGGCGCGGCAATCCACAGGAAGATCGGCAGCGGACGGGCGCGCCGCTCAGCCCAGTTTGATGTCCAGAAAGCCCGGCACGGGGCCGTTCCAGCCGCCATCTTCGCCGCCATGATCCTGGTTTGCGTCCTGGCTGGCATTTTGGCTGGCTGCGCGGCCATGATCGCTGCCCCTCCGGTCATCGGCCCGGTTATGGGCGGCGTCATCCGTGGGCCGTTTGCGGGCTGGCTTCGGCCCGGCGCCCTCGCCCTGTTTGCGGGATGATCGGCTGCGGGGCGTGCGGGGGGCTCTGCCGGCATCGTGCGCCATGCCATCCGGTGCGCCGGCATCATCGCCATCGGCATGCGGCGCGTCACTCGCGGCACCCGTTCCCCCGGCCCCCGCGCCATCGAGCGCGAACCAGCCGATCTTCGTTGCCGTCAGCTTTTCGATCGCATCGATATGTTCGGCATCGGCGCTGGTGACGAGCGTGAAGGCGCGGCCCTTGGCCCCGGCGCGCCCGGTGCGGCCGATGCGGTGGACATAATCATCCGGGTGCCACGGCACATCGAAATTGAACACATGGCTGACGCCCTTGATGTCCAGCCCGCGCGCGGCGACATCCGAGGCGACGAGAATGTTGATGTCCCCGCTTTTGAAGCGCTCCAGCTCTTTCAGGCGGCTCGATTGATCCATGTCGCCATGGATTTCGCCAGCGGCAAAACGGTGCCGCTTCAGGCTGGTGGCCAGTTCGCGCACGGTCGTCTTGCGGTTGCAAAAGATGATCGCGGTCTGAATCTGTTCGGCCGCCATAATCGCGCGCAGCACCTCGCGCTTGGTGCGCGGGCCGGCCTTCACCAGATGCTGGGTGATGTTCACATTGGCGCTCGCCGGGCGCGCCACTTCGATATGCTTGGGGTTGCTGAGGAATTTGTCGGCCAGCTTCTTGATCGGCGGCGGCATGGTCGCGGAAAACAGCAGCGTCTGTCGGTTGCCGGGCAATTTGGTGCAGATATGTTCGATATCGGGGATGAAGCCCATGTCGAGCATGCGGTCTGCCTCGTCGATCACCAGCAGATTGCAGCCGGTGAGCAGGATCTTGCCGCGCTCGAACAGGTCCATCAGCCGTCCCGGCGTCGCGATCAGCACATCGACGCCCTTTTCCAGCGCCTTCACCTGATCGCCCATCTGCACGCCGCCGATCAGCAATGCCATCGAAAGCTTGTGATATTTGCCATATTTCTCGAAATTTTCGGCCACTTGCGCCGCCAGCTCGCGGGTCGGCTCGAGGATCAGGCTGCGCGGCATCAGCGCGCGCGCGCGGCCATGCGCCAATATGTCGATCATCGGCAGCACGAAGCTGGCCGTCTTGCCCGTGCCGGTCTGCGCAATGCCAATGATGTCGCGCATCATCAGCACCGATGGCACCGCCTGCGCCTGAATGGGGGTGGGCGTGTCATAGCCCGCCTCGGTCACGGCGCGCAGCGTTTCATCGGAAAGGCCCAGATCGGCAAAGTTCATGCAGCAAATTTCATGAGAGTGCGGGTGTTTCTGCCAGAAGCGGGCGCAGCACGCTGCGCTGTGCAGCCTGTGCCCAGCCCCTCTTGGCCTGCGCCCTGCGGCGAGTGGCTGCAAAAGTCAAGCTTTTGCTTGGCTGCCTGCGCTTTGGCGGGCCCTTTGACCGGCCGCTTTCGGGGGCAAATGGGAGCGGGGGCCAGATATCCGGAAAATTGGAACCCCCGCTCCGGGGGCAAATGGGAGCGGGGGTTCGTAAATTCCTTCCGATCAGCAACCGGCAGGAGTTTGCGAGTTCATTCGTGCAGCCAGAAGAGCAACAGGGGGGAACCTCAACTGGCCTGTGAACGACCCGTGTTGGGTGTATCGCGCAATTCTGTCGCCCAGATGAACAGGGTGGGGGCGAGCACGGCGACCCGTGAGCGATCAGCGACCGGCTGCCCGCTGAGGGCGCGGATCGGTCCAGCGAAAGCGCGAATCCGCCACCGGAACATTATATTTCTGGTTCGAAAGGCGGATGGTGGTGCGATTCTGCTTGGCGTCAACGGCCACCCAGCCGCGCAGCGTCAGCCCGCCGGGTGCGGCCGCATCGCGCACGAAGATCATGGTGATCTCGCCATATTCGGGCTTTTTCGCGTCCTTGACCGCAACACTGAGCACATTGGGATCGGCCGTGGGCACCGCCCGGCCAAAGCGTGACAGATCCTTGTTGGGATCCACCAGGGCGGCGAGCGGCGTGTTGCCGATCGGCCAGCGCTGCACCTGGCGCGTGTCATAATCGATCATGGTCAGCGCCTTGCCATCGCCGACGATCAGGATGGGCACGCCCTCCTGATATTCAAAGCGGATGCGCCCCGGCCGCTTCATGGTGAGCGTGCCGGCCAGCACCTTGCCGCGCCGGTCCGTCTGGGTGAAATTGGCGGTCATGCTGGCAAGCGCCCGCAGATGCGCCTGCACCGCGGCCACATCGCCGCTGGCCTGAGTGCCCGATGCCGCGCCCGATGCCGAGGCCGATGATTGCGCGAACGCCGCCGGCATCAGTGCGCGCCCCGCGGGCAACGCTGCCAGCGCCACTGCAACCCCGCCACAGCACAGCGCCATCCGCATTGTCATCATCGTTCCGTTCATCCTTGCTGCTCTTGTCTGGGTTCTGCGTGTCCGTGCATGGCTCCTGGGCCTTGCCCGTTGAACCTGCGCTGAATCTCTGCCGGATGCATCCGGATCGACATCGCCCCTAGCGCGGCTGGCCGTGCCTGTCGATCAGCACCTCGCGCCGGTTGACATGATCGGGGGGGCTGACGACGCCATCCTCCTCCATCCGCTCGATCAGGCGGGCCGCGCTGTTGTAGCCCACCCGCAGCTGCCGCTGCAGCCAGCTGGTGGAGGCCTTGCCGCTGTCGATCACCAGCTGGCGGGCCTTGCGATAGAGCCGGTCTTCGGCGCTGTCTTCCCCGCTTGGCGCGCCATCAAGGGCAAAGCCGCCATCTTCCGGCTCTTCGGTGACCGAGCTGATATAGCTGGGCGTGCCCTTGGTGCGCCAGTGATCGGCAACCATGCGCACCTCGTCGTCTGATACCAGCGGGCCGTGCACGCGCATCAGCTGCTTGCCGCCGGGCATATAGAGCATGTCGCCCTTGCCCAGCAGCTGTTCGGCCCCCTGTTCGCCCAATATGGTGCGCGAATCGATCTTGGAGGTGACGTGAAAGCTGATCCGCGTGGGCAGATTGGCCTTGATCACGCCCGTGATGACATCAACCGAGGGGCGCTGCGTCGCCATGATCAGGTGAATGCCCGCCGCACGCGCCTTTTGCGCGAGGCGCTGGATCAGGAACTCCACTTCCT
>CAZFYJ010000143.1:0-5623 GCA_964523215.1 uncultured Sphingomonadaceae bacterium
GGTCTTCGCCTCATCAGCCATGCCCTGCGGATGGGCGGCCACGGCCAGCTGAATGAAGGGATCGTCGGATGCCTCAAATTCCGCTGGTGCCTTGTCGAGCCAGGCAAGACGCGTGGGCGTATCGCCCAATTTGGTCGTCGCATAGAGCGCATCCAGGCCGATCTGATCGAGCTTGGCCTCGAAAGCGGCATTGCGCTTGTCGGCAGCAACCTTGCGATATTCGCCAAGCGCCTGTTCAAACAGCACGCGATCCACCTTGGGATCGAAGCGCCGCTCGATCTGCGCCAGCCGCTGCTCCAGATTGAGGCGATCACGATCCTGAAACCCGCTTTCGCGCTGGGCGTCCGGCTTTTGCCGCTCTTTCGACCAGCGATAGAGCGTGCGGGCAGCAGAAAGCAGCTGGGCGCGGTTCAGCGTGCCCATGCGTGCGGCATCGACAGCTGCGGCATTGGCTTCCTCCACCAGCACATCAAGCTGCGCCAGCGCCGGGCCATAGGCCTTGGTGCGCGCGGCATCGCCTGCCACCCATTCGCGGAAGGCCTGCTCGCTGGTGGCCTTTTTTTCGGCGAGCTGAATGGCGTCCGCGCCAGCCATTTCGCCCAGCAGCTTCTTTTTGAAATTGTCCGCGCCGCGCAGGATGGAGGCATATTTGATCTTGGCGGCCTCATCCCTCTCCGTTGCCTTCATGATGGCGTCGGCATAGGTCGCCAGCAGCTGCTGCTGGACGGGATAGAGCTGTTCGAAATTGCTTTTGGCCTCGCTGGCCATCACCAGCCGCGATGTGGAGCCCGGAAAGCCAGCCACCATCACGAAATCATTTTCCTTCAGCGGCTGCGATGCGATCTTCAGCCAGCTCTTGGGTTTGAACGGCACATTCTCCTTCGCATAAGGGGCAGAGCTGCCATCCGGGGCCACATAGGCGCGGTAAAATCCGAAATCGCCAGTGTGGCGCGGCCACTGCCAATTGTCCGTCTCGCCGCCGAAATTGCCGATGCCACCCGCGGGCGCATAAACGAGGCGCACATCCCTGATTTCCAGCTGTTGCTGCAACCAGTAGCTTGATCCGCCAAAATAGCCGCGCACATCGCAGCGGCGGTTCGGCTGCTTTTCGCATGCGGCAATCAGGGCCTTGCGATTTGCCTCGAGCCGCTCAAACCGCTGTATGCCGCTGAGCGCCGGCGTGATGCCGCGCATCATATCCTTGGTGACGTCGCGCAGATCCTCGATCACGAAGACGCGTGTGCCAGGGGCGGCGGGCAGCTCGTCCGCCATGGTTTTGGCGTAAAAGCCATCGGTCAGATAATCCTGCCCCGGCTTGCTGTTATACTGGATCGATCCGTAAACGCAGTGATGGTTGGTCGCAACAAGGCCCTCCGGGCTGAGAAAGGCCGCCGAACAGCCGCCCAGCGAAACAATCGCGTTCATCGGCGGCGTTTGCAGATTGCTGAGAGTGCCGGGATCAAATTCGGCGCCCGCATCGCGCATCCCCGGGGCAATCTGAGCCGCCTGAGAGGGCAGCCACATGCCTTCTTCCGCGATCGCCGGGGCGCTGATCGCCACCAGCGAACCACCAAGCAGCACAAATCCAAATGTCTTCTTCACAGGGCTCATCCTATCCATATGATCGTTGTTGCGCGTTGCATAGCATGCGGCTGTCACAGTGCAAGCGGGGCGCTGCGCGGGGGACGCTATCGCGAGCAGCATGCAGCGACGTTAAAATATGCTGTTGATACGCATTATCATTTATGTCACAAGCTGTGCATGGATGATCCGCGATACACTGCACCAAAAGGGCCAGGCATGATGGCGATGTTCTGCCCGCCCGGCCTCTTCGATATGCCCACCGCCTGTGTGCGCCTGCTGAAGGCGCTGCGCCATGTCATGCTGTGCCGTGTTGTGGGGCGCGATCCCTCAGAGGGGCTTGCCGCGATGCTGGCCGCGCCGGCGGACCGGGTCGTGGTGATCGCGCTTGATGCCCTGATCGTGCAGAGCTGGCCGGCTCCATTCCAGCTGTTTCGGCCCTGTTGCAGGCATGCGAGCCCGGATGAGATGGTGATCGTGCAGGCTCTGATGCTCGCGCGCAATCAGGATCAGCGGCGCTTTGTTCATCTGGTCCGCGATTTGCTGAGGCCGGACATCGCCGATCGGCTGTTTCGCCTGTGCGCAGATTTCAGCGGGGCACCAGCACAAACCAATTAAGGCTGACGGCGCGCCGAAAA
The DNA here is from genome assembly GCA_964523215.1 of uncultured Sphingomonadaceae bacterium. Classification (GTDB taxonomy): domain Bacteria; phylum Pseudomonadota; class Alphaproteobacteria; order Sphingomonadales; family Sphingomonadaceae; genus CAZFYJ01. Next base: position 2,220 of record CAZFYJ010000143.1, read on the forward strand.
GGAAAACTGCACAGCCACATTGGCAGCAATCTGGTCCGTGCTGTTCCACTGCCCCTGGCCAACGCCGAATTGCAGCCGGTTCAGCGTGGTGCCACCGCTCACCCGTGCCTCGTCTCCCTTGATATCGAGCGTGAAATCAAGCGTCACGGGCCGCGAAACGCCGCGCAGCGACAAATTTCCGCGCGCGCGATAGCGATTGCCGCCGCGGCTGCTGATATCCGTTGATGTGAACACGGCATCGGCATTGGCGCCGACATTGAAAAATTCCGCACCTTTCAGCGCTTCGTCGCGCTGGCCATCATTGGTGTCGGCCGATGCGAGGTTGACCGTGACGCGGATGCGACTGTTTTTGAGGTCGTCAGGGCCGAAGCGGATCGTCGCACTCCACTTGCCAAAGCGGCCGTTAATCGGGGTTTCCCCCCATTTCGCAAAGAAGTTCAGCCGCCCGCCCGGGGCCACTTGCCAGGCGCTGGCCGCCGCCTTTTCCGCCTGCTTTGCGCTGTCTTGAGCGCCGGCTGAATCGGCGGCATCCGCATCTGCCGGCGTTGCCGCATTGGCTGCATCCGCATCATCCATTTCTGGCTCCGGCACAGGCGCGGCGCCGGTTTTGGCAGCCACGCTCTGCTCGGCGCCCTTGGCCTGCGCAGGCACTGCGCCGCTGGCGGGGACCGCAGCAACAGCATCGCTCGCGGCACTGCCGCCTATGGGCATGACCCGGCCGAGCCCGACTGCCGCAAGCACGACACCCAGCGCAATCCCCGTCACCATCGCGGCGCGGGCCGGCGCGGCACCGACATTGAGCATGCGGCTGATCAGCCCGTCACGCAGGATGAAATGATGTCGCACCGCACCGGCAACATGCAGCACAAACAGGGCAACGCCCAGCCAACTGAGCCATTCATGCGCAAATTCTGCTGGATCGTTGAACGATTTGGGAAGCGGCAGATGCGGCACGGGCACCACGCCCCACAGCATTGTCGGCACCTGAATGTCTGATGTCGAAACCAGCGCCCAGCCGCTGATGGGCACGCCCAGCATGAACAGGTAGAGGCCGGCATGCACCAGCTGCGAAAGGCGCTTGGCCCAGCCGCGATCGGCGGCAGGCGCAGGGCGCGCCATGAACAGCCGCGCCCCCAGGCGCAGCAGCGTCAGCACAAGAATCGTGATGCCGAGCGACTTGTGAAACTGATAGGTATCGAAGGCGCGGGCACTGGGCACATCCTCAAGCTGCCAGCCCAGGCCGATCTGCACCGCTAGCAGCAGCGCAAGCAGCCAGTGGAGCGTGATCGCGGTTCGGGAATAGCGTTGTGGCATCATCAACCTCCGGCCTGAGCGTTGCCATTAGCATGCGCACGCCTTTTGCCAAAGCTGGCCTTATGGCGGCAAAGGGGAAATGGCGGAGAGGGTGGGATTCGAACCCACGGTACGGTTGCCCATACGCCGCATTTCGAGTGCGGTGCTTTCGACCACTCAGCCACCTCTCCGCAAGGGTGCTCAGGCACGAAGGCCTGGTCGATGAAGCGGCGCGGTTAAACGATTGCAGCGCCCTTGCCAAGCACGAAGTTGACCCAGAGCGAACCCGCGATCGCGCCAGTGCGGGCGGGCGTGCGCTGGCTGTGCCAATCTTGCGCGATCAGGAGCGACGCCCTACATCAAATGCATGACATCACCGGATTCGCACAATCAGCCGCGCCATGATCACCCGCCCTTTGCGCCCGCGCCCGCTGTTCGGTTTGGGCTTGGCGATATTGTGCGGCACCGCATGTTTGATTTTCGCGGGGTCATTTTTGACGTCGACCCGGAATTTTCGAACAGCGAGGAATGGTATGAATCCATTCCAGAGCATTTGCGCCCGGCGCGCAACCAGCCCTTCTATCATCTCTTTGCCGAGAATGAGGAAAGCAGCTACATCGCTTATGTCAGCCAGCAAAATCTGGTTGATGACAGCGCAAGTGGGCCGGTCAACCATCCTGACATTGCCGATATGTTCGAAGGGTTCAGCGGAGAGCGCTATCTGCTGAAACGCGAGCGGCGGCATTAGGCTGCATCACCTGCCCCATCATTGACCGTTGGCAACGGCGCCCGATGGCGCCGCGTACGCCTCAGGCTTTGAGTTTCCAGCCCGTTTTCAGCAGCGCATAGCAGGCAATGGCGAGGGCGACATTGACCGCAACGAGGATCGCAAGACCGTTTGCCAGGGGCGCATCGAGCGTGCCGGTAAAGCCATAGCGGAATCCTGAAATCACATGGAAAATCGGATTGGCATGGCTGATCGCCGCGAATGCGGGCGACAGTTTTTCGACCGAATAAAATGTGCCGGACAGCAGCGCCAGCGGCGTGACCACGAAATTGGTGACCGCGGCTGCATGATCGAATTTTTCCGCCCAGATTGACGTCAAGACACCAAGGAAGGCCATCATCGCTGCGCCAAGCAGCCCAAAGAGGATGATCGCCCAGAGATGCTGCGGGCCGACATGAACCCCCGGCCACAGCAGCATCGCCCCCCCACAGCACCACGCCCACAAGGAAAGCCCGCGTGACGGCTGCGGCGACCAGCGCAGTGAGCAGCTCTGCCAGGCCCAGCGGCGGCATCAGATAATCGATGATGGTCCCCTGAATCTTTGCGACAAGCAGCCCGAAGCTGCTGTTGGCAAAGCTGTTTTGCAGCATCCCCATCATGATCAGGCCGGGGGCGAGGAAATCGGCGAAGGGAATGCCGTGCACCGTTTTTTGCGTACCCGACAATGCAACCGTGAAAATCACCAGATAAAGCAGTGTGGTGATCGCCGGTGCCCAGATGGTTTGCAGCTGCACCTTGAAAAAGCGGCGCACCTCTTTCACATAAAGGGCAGAAAGCCCGCCAAGGTTGATTGCGCCAATCCGCGCGACGCCAGGCTCCGAAAACAGCTGTGTGGCGGCGACCCCAATGGGCGAGCTTTCGCTGGACTGTCCGGGGTCGGGCATAACGGCATATCCGGCAAGGGCGTGGCGGGACTGCACCTGGTGGGCAACAGTGAAAGGCGGAGCTTGCCGCCTAGCCATCATGCAGTCTATAGGCAAGCCGCTTTTGCCGCCAAAGGCCTGCTGATTGCGCGGCACGACCAGATTTGAAGGACGAGAAGTTATGACAATGGCGTGGACTGAAGAGCGCATCGAGCTGCTCCGCACTTTGTGGGAACAGGGGCGCACTGCCAGCCAGATTGCCGAAGAGCTTGGCGGGGTCAGCCGCAATGCCGTGATCGGCAAGGCGCATCGTCTGGGCCTCAAATCGCGCCCGTCGCCGGTCAAGTTATCCGAAGGCAAAAAGGGCAAGGACAAGGAAAAGGCTGCTCCTGCCAAGGCACCCGCACAAAAGGCCGCGCCCGCCGCGCGGGCCGAACCTGCCAGCGCCGATGCCGAACCGG
>CAZFYJ010000144.1:0-5603 GCA_964523215.1 uncultured Sphingomonadaceae bacterium
CGATTTATGTTCCTATTATGTTCTTGCCATGGAAACCGATTCGCCCGATCCGGATGCGCGTGCGCCCGCGCCGGCGCGAGCAGCGCCATCTGCCGTGCCGCTGCATCGATCGCCGCCGCCCCTGCGCTGGCTGCACCTTGATCTCAACAGCTATTTCGCCAGCGTCGAGCAGCAGATGAACCCGGCGTGGCGCGGCCGGCCGCTGATCGTGGCACCCGTGGAGAGCGACAGCACCTGCGCCATCGCCGCCTCAATCGAGGCAAAGCGGCTCGGCATCAAGACCGGCACGCCGGTGTGGGAAGCGCGCCAGCGCTGCCCCGGGCTGATCGTGGCGCATGCCCGGCATGAACATTATGTGGCCTATCACCACGCCATCATTGCGGAGGTGGAGCGCCATATTCCCGTGCACAGCGTCGAATCCGTCGATGAGGTGGCCATCCGGCTGGCAGACAATGAAAATGGTCGCGATCAGGTGGCGGCGCTGGTCGCGCGGATCAAACATGGCATCCGCTCCCGCGTCGGCGATCAGCTGCGCTGCTCGGTCGGGGTCGCGCCGAGCCGGCTGCTCGCAAAGCTCGGCAGTGATGTGCAAAAGCCCGATGGCCTTGTGATTTTCGAGGCGGGCGATCTGCCGGGCGCGCTCCATCAGTTTCGCCTGGCCGATATCTGCGGAATCGGTCGCAACATGGAGCGCCGCCTGCTGCGCCGGGGCATCGGCAGCATGGCACAATTCTGCGCGCTCGGGCCGGGGCGTGCGCGTGCGCTGTGGGGGAGCATAGAGGGCGAACGCATCTGGTATCTGCTGCATGGTGTTGATCTGGACAAGCCCGCGACGCACACGCGCTCCATCGGGCACAGCCATGTGCTCGCCCCTGAGGCGCGGGGTGCGGCGGCGGCGCGTGCAACGGCGCGGCGGCTTGCGGTCAAGGCGGCCGCCCGGCTCCGGCGCAAGGGCTATCGGGCGGGCGAGGTGCTGCTGCATGTGCGGCCCACCGATCAGCAGGGCAAATGGAAAGGTGCGCTGGCCATTGCTCCGGCGCAGGATGATCAGGCGATCCTGGGCGCGATCGACAGGCTGTGGCTGAGAATGGAAGCGGGCTTGCACGTGGCGGGGCGTCCGCTGCATTTCCGTCAGGTCGGCCTCATGCTGCTTGGCCTCTCCCCGGCGGACAATCCGCAATATGGGCTGTTTGAAGAAGGGGGCGGCATGGCCGGATCACAGCCCGCAACATCCGCACAGACGCCACGCGCCCTGGCGCTTTCCCAGGCGCTGGATCAGGTGAACGCACGCTTTGGGCGACAGACAGTGAAGATCGGCGCGTGGTGCCCCGGCCTCGCCGATGTGATCGGCACAAAGATCGCGTTCAACCGGATTCCGGAGCGGATTGATCTGCCGCGCTGATCGGCATGCGCGGGCTCAGCTGCCCCAGATATGCTCCACTTGGATATAGCCGCGCTGGCCCTTCACATCGAGGATGCACCAACCATCCGCACAATCGGAAAGCCGCCCAACAACGCCGGGCTCTGCCCGCCACAGGATGCGTGCGCCGATATTGGGCGCCTCGCGCAAGGGGCGGATCGCCTCGCGCACAATGGCGGTCCGCTGGGGCGAAAGCAGGCGCACGTTCATCCATCCCTCCGCGCCGTCGGGATCAACAACCTTGCGCCAATTCTGGTAGACGGCCGTGACCTTCACCGGCAGATCCTTGCGCCGATATTCCCACAGCACCGGCACATCGGTAGAAGGCCCCTTGCGCATGCGGGCAGGCACTTCGCGGATCGACGCCCAATAAGGCAGCTTGCGCTCCTGCGCCTGCGCAGCGGCGGGCTGAAGTTGCGCGATCGGCCCGTCGGTCGGCAAGAGCAACAGCCCGGCAAGGCAGGCCGCACCGGCAAGCGCGAGGCGCACGACCGCGCCGGATGGCGCCTTATGCTGGAAAGCACTTTGTTTCATGGTTAATTTGCATGCCAAAAGCCGCTGCGGCAATCAAGTGCTGGCATTGATCGCCGGCTCTGATAGGCAGTTGGTAAGCATATGCTGATAGGGGCAAAAGTGCCATTCTCGCCTGCGTGCAGGTCTTTTGGGGGACGTGATGTTTGAAGATCGTGGTTCTGGCGCGATGATGCGCATGCTGCTCGCCCTGATGCTGTGTGCAGGGCCCGTGGCGGCTTCGGCGCAGGTGCCCGCGGCGGCCGAGCTGTTCGAGGTGGTGCCCGATAGCGGCGATACTGCCTGGGTGCTGGCCTCGTCTGCGCTCGTGCTGCTGATGACCTTGCCGGGCCTTGCGCTATTCTATGGCGGCCTGGTGCGCGCGCAGAATTTTCTCTCCGTGCTCGTGCACTGCATGGCGATAACGGCGCTCGTCTCGCTGTTCTGGGCCGTGATTGGCTACAGCCTTACCTTCGGGGATGGGCCGATGCTGGTGGGGGCTGGCCTCAATTTCATGCTGAAGGACCTCGGCGTGGTGCGCGAAGGCACGACCGTGCCCGAAAGCGCCTTTGCCCTGTTTCAGATGACCTTTGCCGTGATCACGCCGGCGCTGATCGTCGGCGCGGTGGTGGAGCGCGTGCGCTTTGGCTGGCTGATGCTGTTCGTGCTGTTCTGGTCGCTGCTGGTCTATGTGCCGGTGGCCCGCGCGATCTGGGGTGGCGGCTGGCTGGCGCAGATGAATGTGACGGATTTTGCTGGCGGCCTTGTGGTGCATACGACCGCGGGTGTCTCTGCGCTGGTGCTTGCCGTCATGCTGGGCCGGCGCAGCGGGTTTCCGCGGCCGATGCTGCCGCATGCACCGGCACTCACGCTCGCCGGGGCCGGCCTGCTGTGGGTAGGCTGGTTCGGCTTCAATGGCGGATCGGCGCTGGGGGCGAGCGATGATGCGGCGTCTGCCATTCTCAACACCCACCTGGCAGCTTCGGCGGCAGCGCTCGCCTGGGCCTTGGTGGAGCGGGTGCGGCTCGGCAAGACGACGGCCGTGGGCATCGCAACCGGCGCGATCGCGGGTCTTGCCACGATCACCCCGGCCGCGCTCTATGTCGCGCCAAGCTGGGCCATGATGATGGGGCTTGCCGGCGGCCTCGTCTGTTTTTTCGCGGTCGGGCTGGTCAAGCGGCGCTTTGCGATCGACGACAGCCTTGATGTGTTTGCCGTTCATGGCGTGGGCGGCATATTGGGCTCATTGCTCGTGGCGGTGTTCATGGCCGAAAGCTTTGCCGGAGGCGGCCTGCCGGACGGCATGACGATGGCCTCGCAGCTGGGCGTCCAGGCGCTTGCGGTGGCCGTTGTGGCGCTGTGGTCGGCGCTCGGCACGGTGATCGTGGGCTATGGGCTGGCGATGGCCCTGCCGATGCGCATCAGCGCCGAGGGAGAGCGCGAGGGGCTCGATCGCGTCAGCCATGGTGAGCGTGCCTGGGATATAGACGGCCAGTAGGGCAGGGCATCCCGGCCTCGTTGCACCATTGACTGCGGTCGGCTGCCCGAGACGCGGCGGCGGTTGAAATAATCTTGCGCTGACCCCTTTTCCTGTGCCGGCTTGCGCGATAGCGTGGCTGCGCGCAGGAGACGGATGTTGAGCGAATTTGACTTTGCCCTTGGCGAAACGGCGGACATGATCCGCGAGAGCACGGCGCGCTTTGCACGCGAGCAGATTGCGCCGCTGGCAGCGCGGATCGACGCGGAAGACTGGTTTCCGCGTGACGAGTTGTGGCCCGCCATGGGGGCACTCGGGCTGCATGGGATCACCGTGGCGCAGAGTGATGGCGGCCTCGGCCTTGGCTATCTTGAACATGTTATCGCCTGTGAAGAGGTCGCCCGCGCATCGGCCTCGGTCGGCCTTTCTTATGGTGCTCACAGCAATTTGTGCATCAATCAGATCGCGCGTTGGGCATCCCCTGCGCAAAAGGAAAAATATCTGCCAAAGCTGATCTCGGGCGAACATGTTGGCAGCCTCGCAATGTCCGAGGCGGGCGCGGGCAGCGATGTCGTTTCGATGAAACTGCGAGCAGAACGGGTGCAGGGCGGCTATGTGCTGAATGGCACCAAATTCTGGATCACCAATGCGGCCTGTGCCGATACGCTGGTCGTCTATGCCAAGACCGGCGATGGCAGCAGGGGCATCACCACCTTCCTGATCGAAAAGGGCATGGATGGCTTCAGCATCGGCCAGAAAATCGACAAGATGGGCATGCGCGGATCGCCCACGGCCGAACTTGTCTTCAGCGAGTGCTTTGTTGACGAAGACCAGGTGATGGGCCCGGAAAATGGCGGCGTCGGCGTGCTGATGTCCGGCCTTGATTTCGAACGGGCGGTGCTCGCAGGGATCCAGCTGGGTATCATGCAGGCCTGTCTCGATGTCGTGCTTCCCTATGTGCGCGAACGCCGCCAATTCGGGCAGAGCATCGGCAGCTTCCAGCTGATGCAGGGCAAGATTGCCGACATGTATGTCGCTTTGAACAGCGCCCGCGCCTATGTTTATGCCGTCGCCCGCAATTGCGACGCGGGCCGGACCACGCGGTTCGATGCCGCCGGCGCGATCCTGCTCGCCAGCGAAAGCGCGGTGAAGGTCGCAAACGAGGCGATTCAGGCGCTGGGCGGCGCGGGCTATACCAAGGACTGGCCGGTCGAGCGCTTTTACCGCGATGCAAAATTGCTCGATATCGGGGCGGGCACGAATGAAATCCGGCGCATGCTCATCGGGCGGGAGCTGATCGGCGCCTGACGTTGCCGCGCGCGCTGGTGCGACAGAGCTGGCTTGGAGGCATTTGAGGGGGGCAGGTGATGGCAAAGGCAAAGCGTGGCACGCCTCATCCGCTCGAAAGGCAAGGCCTTGGTGCGCTCAAGGCGGTGCTGTTCACCTTCGTGTCACCCTCGCTCAGCCAGGTTGCGCTGCTGAGCAACCCATTGTGACAATGGGTTCTCAACGTGCGGAAAATTGTTCCCGCTTCCATTGCGACTAGTGCGAGGCCGTGAAAGCTGTGCCATAGGGTTTGCGGGAAGTTGGGTCGTAAATGGAGAACAGAAGAAATGGCTCAGTCTGATCAGGCCGTCCCTGCGCAAAAGGGATTTCTGGGCTTTGTCGAGCGGATCGGCAACAAGCTGCCCGAACCGGCGATGATTTTCGTGTGGCTGATCCTCTTTCTCATGCTGCTGTCTGCGCTTGGCCAGTGGCTGGGCTGGTCGGCATCGCTTGCCTATTCCGGCAAGGAAGCGCCGCAATGGGGCACGCTGGAAAACGGGGTGCTGACATACAGCGCGACCAGCCTGTTTTCGGAAGAAAATATCGCACGGCTGGTGACCGAAATGCCCAAGACGCTGACCGGCTTTGCTCCGCTCGGGCTGGTGATGGTCCTCATCCTTGGCGCGTCGGTGGCGGAGCGAAGCGGCATGTTTTCCGCGCTCATCCGCATTTCGCTGCGCAATGCGCCGCGTGCCATCATGACGCCCATCGTGGCGGTGATCGGGATGGTCAGCCATCATGCCTCGGATGCAGCCTATGTCGTGTTCATTCCGCTGGCAGCCATCCTCTATGCCAGCGTCGGGCGCCATCCGCTGGTCGGCCTGGCGGCGGCCTTTGCCGGCGTTTCCGGGGGGTTTGCGGGCAATATCA
>CAZFYJ010000145.1:0-5523 GCA_964523215.1 uncultured Sphingomonadaceae bacterium
CAATCGTCCGCATTTTCAGCAGTTCATCACGCACGCCTTCGATCATTTTCTGCCATTGGCCGGCGATCGCAGCTTTGCCGACGATCAGGCGATTCTGGGTGGAATTGCGAGCCTGAACGGGCGCAAGCTTGTTCTGATCGGCCATGAAAAGGGCGATGATACCGCGTCGCGGCTGAAGCATAACTTCGGCATGGGCAAGCCCGAAGGCTATCGCAAGGCCATTCGCCTGATGCAGCTGGCGGACCGTTTCGGCCTGCCGGTCGTCACCCTTGTCGATACGTCGGGTGCGTTCCCCGGCATCCAGGCCGAAGAGCGCGGCCAGGCCGAGGCCATTGCCCGTTCCACAGAGCAATGCCTGGCCCTCGGCGTGCCAATGGTTGCGGCCATTGTGGGAGAGGGCGGCTCTGGCGGCGCGATCGCGCTGGCAGCGGCAAATCGGGTGCTGATGTTCGAGCATGCTGTCTATTCCGTCATCTCGCCAGAGGGCTGCGCCTCGATCCTGTGGCGAACGGCGGACAAGGCGAGCGAGGCGGCAGCGGCCATGCAGGTGACGGCGCAGGATCTGCAGCGGCTTGGTGTGATCGATGCCATCGTGCCAGAGCCGCTGGGCGGCGCACATCGCGCACCGCAACAGGCTGTGCGCGATATGGCGGCAGCCATTTCGGCCGAACTTGCCTCCTTGCTGACGCTTGATGCAGGCACGCTGCGCCGCAACCGCGAGGACAAATATCTGAAAATGGGCACTTTATAGCTGAATTGCTCGCACATTCCGGCGTTATTCGCTTGCGATCCGCGATATTTGGAGTCACACTTCTGCTAAGGGTTGCAGGAGATTGGACATGGCGCGGAACCGGCTTTTCGCAGGGCTTTCGATCATCGCATTATGGGGCGTTGCCGCCGCCGGAACCCTCAATCCGGAGCCTGCCACGGCGCAAAGCGGGAGCAAGGCCAAGGCCAAGACGCCTGCGGCACCAAAGCCGATCACGCCTAGGGAAAAGCGCCAGGGGGCTGAAGCACATCCCGAGTTGGTGGCCGAATTTGGCGGCGCTTATGATGGCCCGGCGGCGCGTTATGTGGAAGCGGTCGGGCGCTCGATCGCGGTCCAGTCCGGCTTGTCCAGCACTGGTGGCGACTTCACGGTCACGCTACTCAATTCTCCAGTCAACAACGCCTTTGCGATCCCCGGCGGCTATATTTATTCGACACGGCAGCTGCTGGCGCTGATGAACAATGAGGCCGAACTGGCCGGGGTGCTTGGCCACGAAGTGGGGCATGTTGCCGCGCGCCACAGCAAAAAACGGCAGCAAACAGGAACAATCGCCAGCATTTTGGGGGTGGGGGCGACAATTCTTGGCGCAGCGATTGGCGACAATGGCGGGCTTGCCGGGGCAGTGGGCGGGCTGTTGCAGAACAATGCCATGCAGGCCGCGCAACTGGTCACGCTCGGCTTTTCGCGCAGCCAGGAAACCCAGGCCGATGATCTTGGCATCCGCTATCTCAGCAAAGCGGGCTATGATCCGGCGGCATTGTCCACCATGCTGGCGTCGCTTGCCGCGCAAGACAGCCTCGATGCAAGGCTTGCCGGCCGGCCAGCGCGCAGCATTCCCGAATGGGCAAGCACACACCCCGATCCTGCCTCCCGCGTGACACGTGCTGCCAGTGCGGCGCAGCGCATGGGCATTGTCGGCGGCAAGCTCAATCGCGATCCGTTTCTCAATGCGATCAATGGCATGCTCTATGGCGACGATCCCGCACAGGGCGTGGTGGAAGGCCGGACCTTCCTTCACCCGGACCTGAAGCTCGGCTTCACCGTGCCGCAAGGCTTTGGCATGCAGAACACCACCCGCGCCGTGCAGATATCGGGCAGCAACGTGCAGGGCCAGTTCAGCACCGGGCCGTATAATGGCGATATGGATGCTTATGTCCGCGCGGTGTTCCAGGCGCTGGCAAAGCAAGGCGGGACCGTCCCCGCCTATAGTCTTCAGCGCACGACCGTGAACGGTTTGCCTGCCGCCTTCGCATCGGTGCAGGCGAGCGGCGGGCAGCAGCAGAGCACGACGATCACCGTCACTGTCTTTGCATATGAATTTGGGCCCAGCAGCGCGTTTCACTTCGTCACGGCGAGCCAGGGCGGGCAGGGGGCCGTGCTGGACAGCATGTACCAGTCGGTCCGCCGTTTGAGCGCCAGCGAAATTGCGGCAATCAAGCCGCGCAAGGTGCAGGTGGTGACGGCGCGATCGGGCGATACGCTTGCATCGCTTGCCAATCGCATGGCTTATGAGGATGCGAAGATGGAGCGTTTCCTGACGCTCAACGGGCTGCGCAGCAATGCGGCGATCAGCACGGGGCAGCGCTTCAAGATCATCACATATTAGGGTTTTGGCGCGATTGCGAGCCGGTCCTGATCCGAGCGCGCGGCAGGCGCCAAAAGAAAAGGGGCAGAGCCATGTGGCTCCGCCCCCTCTTTTCGTGGTGCCGGACGAACCGGCGACCGCGACAGCGCGCGCTTAGAGCTTCGCAGCTGCGTTGTTGAAGGTACCCTTCACACCGTTGCCCACAGCCGTGAACGCGGTGATGCCGGCGACGGCGATCAGAGCAGCGATCAGGCCATATTCGATGGCGGTGGCAGCTTTGTTGTCACGGATCATTTTCTTCAGAAAGGTCATGGTCTTACTCCTTAGCGTCTACTTCATTACCCGGTTGACGGCGGTCATTCCGCCAACAAGATCAGATTAAGTCCAAAAACTTTTCAAATTCTTAATATTGGAAATATTTTTGGACCTTTTGGCTCACAGTTTGGCAGCCGCGTTATTGAAGGTTTTCTTCACGCCATTGCCAACGCCTGTGAAGGCCGCAATTCCGGCGACCGCGATGAGCGCTGCGATCAGGCCGTATTCGATGGCTGTTGCTGCCTTGGTTTCGCGGATGATCTTCAAAATGGCATGCATGGTTGGTCTCCCGTCTGGTGCACTTGCTTTTAAGAAAAAATGGTTGAGAACCTGTTAACTACAGGTTCTTCAGGGAGTTGTTGGCGACATTGTTCCACATTTTGTTGGCTCCGGTCCCGAAGTTCTGGATGCCAACGAGCGCACCAAGAAATATGAGCGATACGATCAGCCCATATTCCACTGCCGTCGCGGCCCTGGTCGACCGCATCAGGCGGAGCAAATTTTTCATGGTCCAAGCTCCAACCATATAAGTTCCCGATCGTGCGCTTATGCGTTCAAGCGGGTTAATAAATAGCTTATGCATTGTGCTTTACCTGACATAGAGGATGCTGATGTTGCTGGTGGTTGCCGTTGCGCTGCGCGATGCGGATGGTCGGGTGCTGATGCAGCGCCGGCCTGCTGGGCGCGCGCATCCCGGGCTGTGGGAGTTTCCGGGCGGCAAGGTGGATGCAGGCGAACATCCCGAAGCCGCGCTTGCACGTGAGCTGCGCGAAGAGCTGGATATCGATGTGCCGCTGCAAGCACTGGTGCCAATCGGCTTTTCCACAGTGGCCGATGCAGGCTCCGGCTGGCTGCTGATGTTGCTCTACGGCTGCCCTGTGTGGCAGGGCACGCCGCTGCCAAAGCATGCCGATGCGCTGCGCTGGGTTGCTGCCAAAGATCTGGCGGCAATGTTGATGCCACCGGCGGACATCCCGCTGATCCCGGCGGTCACGTCTTATCTTTCGGATGTTTCCGGGTGAGGCCGCGCGCTTGCTGTGGTGTGCTCCCCTGGGCCGGGTTGCTGCCGCGCGGTTGATCGAGCAGCTGTGCCAGCGATGCCGTGGCGCTGCCGCGCCGCGCGGGCCGGGGCTGCGAGGGATGCGGCGCCCATCCGACGAAATGCACCAGATGAAACTGTTCGCTGATCCGCCCATCCGTGTCGCATTGTTCGTGCAACAGCTGCTGCAGCCTGAGCACATCTGCCTTGCGAAGCGGCGCGGTTGCGCCGGCCAGCATGTTCGTCAGCGCGGCACTGCGCAGGTCCGCATGCAATCGCGTGATATCGGGATAACGCAGTGCCAATATGTCGCAATCAACTGTCGGCAGCGCAAAGCCGGTGCGTTGCAGCAGATCGCCCATTGCCCGCACGTCAATCTGCGGGTGAAAGCGCGCCGCAGGGCGCGGCTCATCCAGCTGCGCGAACGACCGGCGCATGAAGGGCAGGCTACCGCCGCCAAAAAATGCGCCGATCAAAAGGCCATCTTCGCGCAGCAGCCGGCGGCACTGCACCAGCGCGCCGGGAACGTCATTGGTCTGATCAAGGCCGCTGGCCCAGACAATAAGGTCATAAGGCCCGCTCAATGACGGGATCAGGCGATCGAAATCGCATTCCCAGCACTGCCCGTCAGTGGCGGATAAGGCCGCCGCTGCCATCTCGGGCGCGGCAGCAATGCCAGGCTCCACCAGATCAATCCTGCGCGCATGCGTTTGCAGCGCTGCATGGGCAACCGGGTTGTAGCCCATCAAAAGGATGCGATCCCAGCTGCGGCGAATGTCGCCAAGCCGCTCGACAACATGATCCGCGACGAGATCGTTCAGAAATGCCTGGCCAGGCGCCTGTCTCAGCAGCCGCGCCCGGCGCACAGCCATTTTGGCGCGATCGAATATGTCCGGCGGCGGTTGGTTCGGGGTGATCCGGTTCTGGTTCATCGCGCTTGCTTGTGCCTGCCGATCGCATGCGGCACAAGTGTGGCATCAGCTGTGCACATGGTGATGCACATGGTGGTTTGACGCTGGGGGCGAGCGGATGCGCGTGGGCATATCATCATCGCTGGGCAAGATGGTGCGTGCGGCCTTGCACTATGCCGTGCCGCCCACATGCCCCGCCTGTGGCCGGATCGTGTCGGAAGACCACAGCTTTTGCCAGAGCTGCTGGCAGGCGCAGCATTTTCTGGGGCCGCCATGGTGCGCGACCTGCCACCTCCCACTGCCGCCGGTCGCGCCCGGCCTGCCCGGCGATGCCGATCAGCGCCAATGCGCCGCGTGCATGCAGCGTCCGCCCCGCCATGATGGGCTTGATGCGGTGCTGGCCTATGGCGAAGTGGCCCGCACAGTTGCGCTGCGCCTCAAGCGTGGCCGTCGCGTTGGCCTGGCGCGGATGATTGCACATCACATGCGCCGGCATCTGCCGGATGATCAGCATAGCTGGCTGCTGGTGCCGGTGCCACTGCACCCGTTGCGCCTGTGGTCGCGTGGATTCAATCAGTCGGTGCTGATCGGGCGGGCGCTGGCGAGTGCGCATGGCATGACGATGCTGCCCGATGCGCTGGTGCGCAAGCGGCATACGCCTTTGCTGCAGGGCAAGGGACGGCTGGCGCGCGCACGGGCGCTGCGTGGCGCGATCGCGGTCAATCCGCGCCGTGCCGACGAGATTGGCGGCCAGCGCATCATCCTGATCGATGATGTCTATACCAGCGGTGCAACGTCGCATGCCTGCGTGGCGGCGCTGAAGCGCGCTCGCGCCAGCGAAGTGCGCATTCTTTGCTGGTCGCGGGTGCTGCCGGATGGAATGGACTTCGCAGGAATTGACACA
>CAZFYJ010000146.1:0-5449 GCA_964523215.1 uncultured Sphingomonadaceae bacterium
GATCTGGCGACCGGCCGCCTCCAGGGTTTCGAAGTGCTCGCACGCTGGGAATCGCCGACGCATGGCACGGTCTCGCCAACGGTCTTTATCCCCATTGCCGAGGAGAGCGGGCTGATTGCCGATCTTTCGATGAGCGTGATGCGCCAGGCGATGCTTGCGGCCAAGAATTGGGACCCTAGCCTCACGCTTTCGGTCAACATTTCGCCCGCGCAGCTCAAAGATCCGTGGCTGGCCCAGAAAATCGTCAAGCTGCTGGTGGAAACCGGCTATCCTGCGAGCCGGCTGGAAATCGAAATCACCGAAAGCTCGCTGTTCGACAATCTCAGCCTTGCGCAATCCATTGTCGGCAGCCTCAAGAATCAGGGTATCCGCCTGGCGCTGGATGATTTCGGGACAGGCTATTCCTCACTCGCCCACCTGCGCGCCTTGCCCTTCGACCGGATCAAGATCGACCGCAGCTTCGTGTCTTCAATGACATCGAGCAGCGACAGCGCAGCGATCGTCGGCGCGATCACAAAGCTTGGCGAAAGCCTTGGCATGCCTGTGACAGCCGAAGGCATCGAAGATGAAGAAATCGAGGCCCGGCTGGTCGAAATCGGCTGCGCCAAGGGCCAGGGCTGGCATTTCGGCAAGCCGATCAATGCGAAAATGACCGAAACCCTTCTTGCCGAGCGCAATCTGCTGCCCGAACGCAACGAAAAGCTGCAGCGCAAGCACGCGGGCTTCATCGAAAATCCCGAAGCGCTGGATACGGACGGCGAAAAAGCCACCACCCCGAGCCCGGCAAAGCGGGCCGCACAATAGGCGCTGCACGGATGGCATGAAGGCTGCTGCCACAGTGGCCGCTGCGCTGGACTATGCGCGCGCATGTGCCTACATCCGCCAACATGACGGACAAGCGGCCGACATCGTTCTGGAAAATGCACGGCCTGGGCAATGATTTCGTGATCATTGACGGCCGCACCGATGCGGTTGCGCTCTCAAATGCGGATATTCGGGCTCTGGCAGACCGCCACACAGGGATCGGCTGTGATCAGCTTATCCTGCTGGAACGCTCGACTCTGGCCGATCTGCGGATGCGCATCTATAATGCCGATGGCAGCGAAGCGGGTGCGTGCGGCAATGCGACGCGCGCTATTGCCCGGCTGCTCGACGCAGATCTGCGCATCGAAACCTCGGGCGGTTTGCTCCATGCGCGTGCGCAGGGCCGCGGTGCCGATGTGGATATGGGCACACCGCGCTTTGGCTGGCAGGATATCCCGCTGGCTTATGCGATGGATACGCAGGCCATGCCAGTTGGCTGGGGCGATCTCGCCACGCCATTTGCCGTCAATGTCGGCAACCCGCATATCGTGTTTTTTGTGGATGATGCGGATGCCATTGCGCTTGGGGAGATTGGGCCAGTGATTGAGCATGATCCCCTCTTTCCCGAGCGCGTCAACGTGAACATTGCCCAGATCACGGGCGCGGCCAGCATCCGGCTGCGCGTGTGGGAGCGGGGGGCAGGCCTCACCCGCGCCTGTGGCACGGGGGCCTGTGCCAGCGCCGTTGCTGCCATGACGATGCACAAGCTTGCCTCCCCGTGCCGCGTTTCGCTGCCCGGTGGCGAGCTCGATATTGCCTGGACGCCCGGCGGCTCGATCCGCATGTCCGGCCCGGCGACCCGGGTGTTTCAAGGCAGCATCGATGCATCCTGGTGGGCCGAGCCGTGAGCGCGGACATCATCACGCTCGGCTGCCGCCTCAACATTGCCGAAAGTGCTGCCATGCGGGCCGAGCTGGCCGGGCAGCCGGGTGCCGATGATCTTGTGATCATCAACAGCTGTGCCGTCACCCACGCGGCCGAGCGCGAAACTCGCAAGGCCATCCGCCGCGCCCGCCGCGCCCGCCCGGACGCGCGCATCGTGGTGACGGGCTGTGCGGCCCAGATCGATCCCGCACGCTATGCCGCCATGCCGGAAGTCAACATGGTGATCGGCAATCGAGAAAAGGCGCGCCCGGGCGAATTGCAGGCGCTGGCGGCGCTGCGCACGGACAGCCCGGCGATCCGGGTCAACGATATCATGGCAGTGCGCGAAACCGCGCCACAGCTTGCCGCCCATTTCAGCGAACACGCACGCGGATTTGTCGAAGTGCAGAATGGCTGCGACCATCGCTGCACATTTTGCATCATCCCCTATGGCCGGGGCAACAGCCGATCGGTGCCAGCAGGTGCCGTGATCGATGCCGTGCAACGCCTGGTGGATGAAGGCCGCCAGGAAATCGTGCTGACCGGCGTCGATGTGACCAGCTACGGCCATGATCTTCCCGGATCGCCAACGCTTGGCATGCTCGCAGAGCGGGTTCTGGCGCATGTGCCGGGTGTGCGCCGCCTGCGCCTTTCGTCCATCGATTCGATTGAAATCGATGATCGGCTGTTCGCCCTGATCACGCAGGAGCCGCGCATGATGCCGCATGTGCATCTGTCTCTCCAGGCGGGCAGCAACATGATCCTGAAGCGGATGAAACGGCGTCACAGCCGGGAACAGGCGATCGCAATCGTCGATCGCATGCGCCAGCTTCGCCCCGAAATCGCCATCGGTGCAGACATCATCGCCGGGTTTCCGACCGAGGATGATGCCATGTTTGCCGATAGCCTCGCCCTGATCGATGCGTGCGACATCGTCTATGGCCATATCTTTCCCTTCAGCCCGCGCGCAGGCACGCCAGCGGCACGCATGCCGCAGGTCGATCAGCGCGTGATTCGGGCACGGGCAGCGGCCTTGCGCGCCAGCTGCGAACGGCGCCGCGCCGCCTGGTTCAGGCAGCTGATCGGCTCTACGCAGACGGTTCTGATCGAACGTGACGGGCTGAGCGGCCATGCTGAAAATTTTGCCCCGGTGCAGCTGTCTGCCCCTTCCCTGCCCGGCAGCATCATTTGCGCACGCATCCATGGCGCAACGCCCACGCATTTGCTAGGCGATGCGGCATGACAGAGCAGGATGCGACCGGAACCACCACGAAAAGCGGCAGCGCCGCCCGCCCCTGGCAGGAGCGGCTGTTCGGCGGTCTCAAAAAAACGTCAGAGCGGCTGGGCGAAAATCTGGCCGGGCTGTTTGGCGGCGGCAAGCCCGATGCCGCGACGCTTGATGCGCTTGAAGATGCGCTCATCATGTCGGATCTGGGGCCGCGCATGGCGGCCCGCATCCGTGATGCCGTCGCCGCTTATTCCGGGCCGCCCCTGGATGCCGCCGGTGCGCGCAAGCTGGTCGCAGACGAGCTGGAAAAGGTGCTGGCGCATGTGGCCGAGCCGATCGAAGTGACGGCATTTCCCCGGCCCCAGGTCATCCTGGTGATCGGCGTGAACGGATCGGGCAAGACCACCACCATCGCCAAACTTGCGCACCTGTTTCAGGAACAGGATTATGCGGTGATGCTGGCAGCAGGCGACACATTTCGTGCCGCCGCCATCGGCCAGCTGAAAATCTGGGCAGAGCGGCTGGGCATTCCCATTGTCTGCGGCCCCGAGGGCGGCGATGCTGCAGGCATTGTTTTCGATGCCGTTCGGAAGGCGACGGAGATTGGCACCGATGTGCTGATTGTGGATACGGCAGGGCGGCTGCAAAACAAGCGCGAGCTGATGGACGAGCTGGCCAAGATCCGCCGTGTGCTCGGTCGGCTGAACGCGGCAGCACCCCATAATGTCATTCTCGTTCTCGATGCGACAACCGGGCAGAACGCCCTTTCGCAGATCGATGTCTTTCGTGATGTGGCCGGCGTGACGGGCCTGGTGATGACCAAGCTGGACGGCACCGCCCGTGGCGGCGTGCTGGTGGCCGCGGCCGAAACCTATGGATTGCCCATCCACGCAATCGGCGTTGGCGAAAGCATGGAAGATTTGCGGCCCTTCGATCCGCGCCAGCTGGCTGATGCCATTGCAGGACACCTGACATGACGGAAGAAAACCGAACCGGCGGCACGGCGGCCGATGCACAGGCAGAGGTGCCCAAAGCGCCACAGCAGCATGGCGGCATTCTGCCCTTTCTGCTCGATTTCGGGCCTCTGTTGGTCTTTTTCGTGACCTTTCGCTGGAATGCGCCCGCAACAGGAGAGGTGACGGCGTTCGGGGCAACCGCGGCGGCCATCCAGGGCACCATTGCCTTCATGATCGCGATTGCCATTGCCGTCATCATCTCGAAATGGCGGCTTAAGCGGGTGTCCCCCATGCTCTGGCTGTCCGCGGTGCTGGTCATCGGCTTTGGCGCATTGACCGTCTATTTTCACGATGCCCGCTTTATCCAGCTCAAGCCCACGATCATTTACGGCTTTTTCGCGTTGATGCTGCTCGGCGGATGGTGGCGCGGCAAGGCGCTGCTCAAGATCCTGCTGCAATCCGCCTATGACGGGCTGGACGATGCGGGCTGGCTGAAATTGTCGCGCAACTGGGGCTTGTTCTTCGTCGGGCTTGCCCTGTTCAACGAGGCAACCCGCCTGCTGCTCGATTTCGATCTCTGGCTGACGCTCAAGGTGTGGGGCGTGACGGCGCTCAGCTTCATCTTCGTGCTGGCGCAAATACCCATGCTGATGCGCCATGGGCTTGCGCTGGACGACAAGGAAGATGCACCCAAAGGCCAGTGACCCATGATGGCGCTGCGCTCTAGCGGAAATTGTCCGAATAGGCCTGTAGTTTGAGCGTCGGCACGGACGCTGCTTTCACGCTGAAACTGATGCCATATTTGCGGGCATAGGCCTCGGCCGACGCTTGATCCGGAAAACGCAGAACGATCTGCTGCTGCGTATCGCCGGAGCCCGCCCAGCCCATCAGCGGATCGGCACGTTTTGCCTCGCCCGGCTGAAACTGGAGCATCCACCGGCCAAGGCGCGCCTTGCCCGATTGCATCGCATTTTTGCTTTCCTGATAAATGATCGCCGACATGAACCCCCGCCATCCCCTGCGCCGCAAGTGCGATATTGCGCGCACAGGGCACATCTCAAAGCCCGGAAAACCGCTTGCGATCAATAGGCGCGTGCAATGGCAAATTCAACTGCCTCGACCAGCGCATTTTTTGCAGAAGACCGGGGGAAATTGCCCAACGCGTCAATCGCCCGCTGGCCGAAATGGCGTGCCCGCTCCAGCGTGTCGGAAATCGCGTTGCGTTCGTGCAGCAGGGCAGTGGCGCGCGCCAGATCCTCGTCGCCTGCACGGTGGCCGATCATCGCATCGTTCCAGAAGCGCCGCTCATCCCCACTGCCGCGGGCATAAGCGAGGATGACCGGCAAGGTGACCTTGCCATCGCGAAAATCATCGCCCACATCCTTGCCCATCGTTTCGCCATCCGACACATAATCAATCGCATCGTCGACGAGCTGAAAGGCAATCCCCAGATTTCGGCCATAGCTGTCGAGCGCAGTTTCGGTTGCATCATCGCGCTCAGCGACCACGGCGGCAATGCGGCAGGCAGCAGCGAACA
>CAZFYJ010000147.1:0-5448 GCA_964523215.1 uncultured Sphingomonadaceae bacterium
TGCCTAGAGCCTGATCGCCTGATTCCACCTGATCGGGGATCGCTCTATATCATTGTCATATCATTGCCGCGTGCGCCAGCGGGAGTGCGATCCGTGCTTCCAGCCCGCCGCCTTCGCGATTGTGGAGCGAGAACGAGCCGCCCTCGCCCTCGGCAATGGCCTTCACCAGCGCCAGGCCCAGGCCGGCCCCGCCTGTGGCCCGATTGCGCGATCCCTCGGCCCGGGTGAAGGGCTGCAGCATTTCGGCAAGCCGATCGGCTGCAATGCCCGTGCCGCGATCCCGCACGCTGATATGCGCGGCCATGTCATCACGGCTCAGCGCCAGCTCTGCCGTGCCTCCGCCATGTGCCAGAGCGTTGTCGATCAGATTGCGCAGCGCCCGGCGCAGCAACAGGCCGCGCACCGGGGCAATGAGGCGCGGCACGGGAGCGGCCAGCGTGACGGCAGGCGTGTCGGCAGACGTGTCGGCAGGGGCGGCGGCGGCATAATCCTCGATCACGGCTTCGATCAGCGCCGCCAGATCGGTCGGCTCGCGCGGCTCGCGGGATTGGCCGATATGCGCCAGATCGAGAATATCGTTCAGGATGTGCGCCATTTCGTCCACAGTTGCCGACATCTTGGCCCCCAGCGCCGGATCGCTCACCTGTTCGGCCCGCACCTTGAGGCTGGCAAGCGGGGTGCGCAGATCATGCCCGATCGCCCCCAGCATATGATCCTTTTCCGAAAGCATGCGCGCCAGCCGCGCCCGCATCGCATTGAAGGCGATGGTCAGCTCCTGCACATCGGCCGGGCCGGCCGGGGCAAGCGGCTGCCCGCCATCGGCCGGAAGCGGGGCCGTGGCCGCCCGCGTCAGCGCGCGCAAGGGCCGCGCCGCCCGCCAGCCGATCCAGGCAATCGGCCCCAGCATCAGGGCATAGAGCAGCAGCGTCTGGACAATCAGGAACAGCGTGACCTGGGGGTCATCGCGCCGGGTGCGCACGCGCAGATTGATCCAGCGGCCCGGCGCGATCTCTGCCGAAACGATCAGCCACTGCCGTTCGCGAAAGCGGGGCGGCGCGGTTTGCGCCTCCCACGCGGCCAGGCGTTCGAGCCGCCCGGTGCCGGCGCGCAGCTGACGCACGGCATAGCCATTCTGGGCCAGCGCCTCGGCAATGCGCTGCTCCAGCTCGGGCCAGCGGCGATAGGCCGGCGTGACCAGCGCGGCACCGCTTTCGACAATGGCGCGCGGACGCGGCGGCCCGCCACGGCGCGGCGGCGGCACCGGCTGGGGCAGGCCGAGTGCGGCGCGATCCATCGCATCGGCAATGCGGGTGGCCGCCGGGCCTGCCAGCATGGCAATGCGGTTTTGCTCCCGGCTGCTGACGAGCAGCGCGAAATTGATCATCTGGCCGACAGCAAGCGCCAGCACGGTCGCCAGCACCAGCTGGCCGACAAGGCTTTTGGGCCAGAGCCGCAAATGCGTCTGGCGCGGCTTCATCCGGCGCCGTTTGATCTGGCAGGGATGCATCCAGGCCGCAGCGTCATGTCGTGCCCTTGTGCCGAATCACGGATGCGGCAAGGCTGTATCCGCCGCCCCAGATGGTCTTGATCAGCCGGGGATCGCGGCTATCCTCCTCGATCTTGCGGCGCAGGCGGCTGATCTGATTGTCGATGGCACGATCGAAGCTGTCCGCATCGCTGCCCTGCGTCAGCTCAAGCAGGCGATCACGCGTCATCACCTGATTGGGATGGCGCACAAAAACGTGCATCAGGCGGAATTCGGCAGCCGACAGCGGGATGGTGACGCCGTGCGGATCAACCAGTGCCCGCTCGCCCGTGCGCAGCGTCCAGCCCGCGAAGGAAAAGCTCTCGCTTGCCGCGGCGCGCACCGGCGCAGCCCCATCGGCCCGGCGCAGCACGGCACGGATGCGGGCGACCAGCTCGCGCGGGGAAAAGGGCTTGCCGAGATAATCATCCGCACCGATTTCGAGCCCGATGATCCGCTCCGTCTCCTCGGATCGCGCCGTCAGAAGGATGACCGGCAAGCCATAGGCCTCGCGGATGTGGCGCGTCAGCGAAAGCCCATCCTCGCCGGGCATCATGATATCGCTCACCACAATATCGACGCGCCCAACGAGCGGGCCCGCCGCAAGCCAGCTGCGTGCCGCCGCTGCATCGGTGAGCGCCGTCACGGCAAAGCCCTGCGCGCCCAGATATTCGCTCAGCGGATCGCGGATGCCGGCTTCATCCTCCACCAGCAGGATGTGCACGCTCTCTGCCATTGCTTGCCCGGTGCCGCCTGTTCGGTCAGGTGGCGGGGGTCGCGGAGGTTACGGCCGGGGCCGAAGGGGCCAGCATCATCTGCTCAGCGCCGCCAGGTGCCCCGCTGGACCCGCCGCTTGGTCCGCTGCCCGGCCCTGCCCGGCCACGGCCGCCGCGATCACGCCGCATCTGGCGGGCGGCTGCAAGCTCGCTGTTGTCGAGCGTGCCATCCTTGTTGCTGTCCATGCGATCGAAGCGGGCCATGCTCGCCGCTTCAAACTGGGCCTTGGTCATGCTGCCGCCGAGAGCGCCGCCCGGCATGCCGTCACGCCCGCCATAGCGCCCGCCTTTGGGCCCGCGCGGTCCAGCCTCCGGGCCGGAGCCACGGCGCCTTTCCGCACCGGGAGCGCGCATTGCGCTGAATTCGGCGAGCGAGAGCATGCCATCCTTGTTGGCATCCGCCGCGGCAAAGCGCTCTGCCTGCTTGGCGGCGCGCTGCGCATCGCGATCGGCCTGTGTCAGCGTGCCATCCTTGTTCACGTCCATTTCGGCAAAGCGGGTGGCGGCCTGTGCCTGCATTTCGGCCCGGCTGATCTTGCCATCCTGATTGGCATCGGCTGCCAGCATGCCACGTCCATTGCCGCGCGCGTCTCCCGGGGCGGCCATCAGCCAGCCGCCTGCTGCAAATGTTGCGGCCATTGCGGCCCCTGCCATGATCAACTTGCGCATATCTTGCTCCTTGTCACTGGGCGCGCAGCTCTGGCCGAGCAGCGCTCCTGCGCGCCATCGCGCCGATCTGTCGCACGATTATGGCAAGGATGTGCCAGTCATGGTCACGGGCCGGGTCGCGGCTTCACGCATCGATGGAGAGGCGCAGCCGCTGCACCTGCGGGTGCGCGCGCGGCGCTTCAAACCGGGTCCAGCCGCCGGGACCGA
This sequence comes from uncultured Sphingomonadaceae bacterium, assembly GCA_964523215.1. Classification (GTDB taxonomy): domain Bacteria; phylum Pseudomonadota; class Alphaproteobacteria; order Sphingomonadales; family Sphingomonadaceae; genus CAZFYJ01. The sequence goes on from CAZFYJ010000147.1 coordinate 3,178, forward strand.
GCCGTTCGAGCGGCTGATATTTGATCTTGTAATCCATCCGCGGCGATCCGTTCACCCAATAGCCGAGATACACATAGGGCAAGTCAGCCTCGGCTGCGCGCAGGATGTGATCGAGCACGATATATGTGCCCAGGCTCGGCCGGGAGGGATCGTCGGTCGCGAAAAAGCTGTAGATCATCGATAGCCCATCGGCCTGCCGATCGGTGAGGCAGGCACCGACCAGCCGGCCCGGCGCGCCATCCGGCCCGGCCGGCTCGCGATATTCGACCACCACCGTATCGACCGGCGAATGCTCCACCATGTCGGCATAATCTTCTTCATCCATATCCGCCATGCCGCCTTCCGGGTGGCGCGTGGCAAGATAGTGGCGCAACAGGGCGTATTGTTCCTGCGTGGCCCAGGGGCGGCAGGCCGTGGCCACCAGATCGCTGTTGCGCCGCAAAATCCGGCGCTGGGTGCTGTTCGGCTCAAATTCGCGGGTGATGACTCGCACCGAAATGCAGGCGTTGCAATTCAGGCAGCTCGGCCGGTAGGCGACATTCTGGCTGCGACGAAAGCCGATGCGGCCCAGCGCCTCATTCAGCTCCCCCGCATGATCGCCGCGCAATTCGGTGAACACCTTGCGCTCGGTCTTGCCGGGCAGATAGGGGCACGGGCCGGGGCTTGTCACAAAAAAGCGGGGAAAACGAAATGGTGCGCTCACGTCTTCAAAAATCCTCTGCCCGAATCCCCCACCAAGCGCAGACTATGACAAGCCGATGCCTGTGTGAAAAGCAGATTTACCACATTCTGATTCCGGTCTGCAGGCGGCCCGCGCCTCATATTGCTGGCAACGCTCAGTTCAGCAGATGCGTCTGCCAGAACATCAGCGACGACCAGAATTGATAATCGGCATTTTCCTTCTTGGCAAAGCCATGTCCCTCATTGGTGCCGATCAGGTGCCAGGCGGTCGCCCCGTTGGCGCGGATCGCCGCCACCATCTGATCCGCCTCGGACTGGGGCACACGCGGATCATTGGCACCGGTCACCACCATCATCGGCTTGCTGATCTCGCGGACGCGGGTGAGCGGCGAGATTTCGAGCAGCTTGGCGCGCTGCTGCGGATCGCGTTCGTCGCCATATTCCACGCGGCGCAGATCGCGGCGATAGCTCTGGGTGTTTTCAAGGAAGGTCACGAAATTCGAAATGGCGACCACGCAGTTGGTGGCGCGCAGCCGGGCCTTATACTGCACGGCCGCGGCATAGCACATATAGCCGCCATAAGAGCCGCCGGTGAGGCCGAAGCGCGCTGCATCCAGGCCCGGATCGCGGGCCAGCGCCTCAAGAAAAGCCCCCATATCCTTCACACTGTCTTCGCGCTTGAACGGGCCGTTATCGAGGCTGACAAACCGTTTGCCATAGCCGGTTGAGCCGCGGACATTGGGATAGAAAATGGCGACGCCCAGCTCGTTGAGCAGATAATTGCTGCGCCCCTGAAAGCCGGGCCGCGATTGCGCCTCCGGCCCGCCATGCACATTCATGATCATCGGGCGCTTGCCAGGGAATTTCTTTGGATCGGGGCGATAGAGGAAGCCCGAAACGGTGAGCCCGTCAAAGCTTTTGATGCTCACCAGTTCGGGTTCGACATTCTGGCTCACGTCAAGGCCGCCGGTTTCGCTCTCGGTCCAGCGGGTGAGGGCCAGCGTATCGGGATTGACCGACCATGCATCCGCTGCGCTGCGCGCCGAGGTGAAGGTGATGCCGATTTCCCCCCATTCCGCGATTTCCAGCCCGCCGATGATGCCCGCAGGCAGGCGATCGACCTTGCGCACACGATCCGTCTTGGGATCGAGCAGCTTCAATGTGCTCATCCCCGCCTCGTTGGTGATATAGGCAATGAAGCGGCCATCCGGGGCAATGGCAAAGCTGTCCACATCCCATTTTTCCTGCGGGCCGCGCGGCGTGAACCGGCCGGTTGCAGGATCCATCGTGCCCAGCCGCTGAAAATCGCTGCCTTCGTCCGAGGTGAGCCACAGCGCACCATCAGGCGCAAAGCGTGCGCCGCCCTGGGCTATGTCCTTGGCATGGTCGCCAATCGGCTTCATCATGCCGCTGGCCAGATCGAGCAGGAACAGATCGACATTGGTGACGGAGACATATCGGGCGACGATGGCCTGCGTCTTGTCTGGCGAAAAGGCGCTGATCGCCCAGCCGCCCCCCTTCACCTCAGCCACCATGCGCGCGGTCTTCGGATCGCGCGGGTCCATCACGTAAAGATCGCTGTCGGTGCCG
>CAZFYJ010000148.1:0-5408 GCA_964523215.1 uncultured Sphingomonadaceae bacterium
TCCACAGCCTCCATGCGCAACTCCTGTGCGCACCACCCATGCGCGGGCGGTGCGGACGCATGCGCGCCGGGCGCGGGCTGGTGATGTGGCGGCGTCAGTGCCTTCTTTCAAAGGCTGCGCAATGGACGCGCTACATGACAGGCTCTAGGCAAAGCTGCCATCGCCCGGGCGGCTGTGCCGCTCGATCGACATGATGATGCCGATGCAGATCATGATCGTGAGCATCGACGAGCCGCCATAGGACAGGAAGGGCAGCGGGATGCCGACGACAGGCGCCATGCCCATCACCATCATCAGATTGATGGCGATGTAGAAGAAGATCGTCATGGTGAGCCCGGCTGCCGTCAGCCGCCCGAATTTGGTGCTGGCGCGCGCCGCGACCCGTGTGCCCCAGCGCAACAGCAGGAAAAATCCGAACAGCACAGCCAGCCCGCCGATCATGCCCCATTCCTCAACCATCGTCGCAAAGACGAAATCGGTGTGCCCTTCAGGCAGATAATCGAGATGGCTTTGCGATCCATTGAGAAAGCCCTTGCCGAAAATGCCGCCCGATCCGATGGCGATTTTCGACTGGCTGATATGATAGCCCGCGCCCAGAGGATCGCTTTCCGGATCGAGGAAAATCAGGATTCGCCGGCGCTGATAATCATGCAGCATGCTGAACAGGATGGGAAAGGCGAAGGCGAGGGCAAGGCCGGTGCCGACGAAAAGCCGCATCGGCAGCCCGGCAAGAAACGCAACCGTCACCCCGCCGGCGATAATGGCCAGTGCCGTGCCGAGATCGGGCTGCAGGATCACCAGCACGGCCGGAATGCCGATCAGCACCATGGCGGGCCACAGCGCGGTCCAGCTGCGGATCATCCCCGAGGGGAGCCGGGCATAGAAATTGGCGACGGCAAGCACGACAGCCACCTTCATGAATTCTGATGGCTGCAGGCGGATGAAGCCCAGATCAAGCCAGCGCTGGCTGCCCCCGCGGATAGCGCCATAAAGCTCAACCAGCAGCAGCATCGTCGCGATGGCGATATAGCCGGGATAGGAAAGGCTGCTCCAGATGCGTTCCGGCAGGCGCGAAATCGCGATGGCCATGGCCAGCAGGATGGCAAAGCGCATTGCATGGCGCGCCGACCAGGGCAGCATTGCGCCGCCGGCTGCGGAATAGAGGATCACGCAGCCGAAGCCCGCAATGCACACCAGCAGGACAATGAGGCTCCACGGCAGGCTGGCGATGGTGCGTGGCAGGAATTGCGTCATCTGGGCGTTCCGCCCGGCTGTGGCGCTGCGCTGTTTGTGGTCCCAGTGGCCGGGGCCGTCGCTGCGCCTGTTGCCGCGCCGCCGCTCGGGCCTGCGGCTGGACCCGCGGCGGGCTGGCTATCGTCTTCAGGGTTGCGATCGTCGGGCTGTGCCGGGGATGTGGGTGCTGTCGTCGTCACCGGCACAGCGCGCGGCGGCGGTGTTGGCTCGCCCGTGCGGGCGCTGCGATAGAGCGCATAGTCACGCTGCATGCGTTCGGCAATGCTGCCGCCCCAGCCCGCCTCAAGGCTTTCAAGCTTGGCCATCGCCTGTTCCGGATCGAACATGTAGGTCAGAAAATCGCTGGCAACGGGTGCTGCCGCACGCGCGCCGCCCAGCCCATGCTCGATCACCACGGCGGCGGCATATTTGGGCGTATCGGCCGGCGCATAGCAGACGAACAGGCCATGATCGCGAAAGCGCCGCGCGCCTGATTGGCCCCTTTGTGACCCGCGGATGGCGCGCACCTGCGCCGTTCCCGTCTTTCCGGCCATTTCGATGCCATCGAGCGGGAGGCGGCTGCGCACCGCTGTGCCATTGCCGTTGACCACACGGCGCATCCCCTCGTGCACGGTGGCGAGATAATCCGGGGGCACGGGCAGCGGCTTTGCCACGACCGACGTCCCGGCAAGGATCCGCGGCATCAGCATCCGGCCCGAGGCAAGGCGAGCGGACATGACGGCAAGCTGGAGCGGGCTGACGCTGACATAGCCCTGGCCGATCATCGCGTTGAGCGAATCAAAGCTGTTCCACGGCTGGCTGAACTTGCGCTCTTTCCATGCGCTGTCCGGCACTGTGCCATAGCGCTGGTTGATGCCGGGCAGATCAAATTCCTCGCCCAGGCCCAGCATGCGTGCGGTCGGCGCAATGGCATCATAGCCAAGCCGGTGCGCCATTGCATAAAAATAGGTGTTGCAGCTTTTTTCGATCGCGCTTTCCATCGTCATCGGGCCATGCCGGCCCAGGCATTTGAACACGCGGTTCCCCAGCCGGTATCCGCCGCCGCAAAACACCGTCTCCTTCGGATCGACGCCATTGATCAGCGCTGCAAGCGCGCCCATTGGCTTCAGCGTGGAACCAGGCGGATAAAGGCCCCGCGATGCCTTGTTGAGCAGCGGTTTGCGCTCGTCATTGTTGAGCCAGCCCCATTCCAGCTTGCTCACGCCATCGGACATTGCATTGGGATCAAATGCGGGCATGGAAACGAAGGCAAGAATATCGCCACTTTCGCAATCGATCACCACAGCCGCGCCCGATTCCGTGCCCATGCGGCGGGCGGCATAATCCTGCAGCCCGGCGTCGATCGTCAGCTTCAGGGGCTTGCCGGGCGTGTCCGGCTGCGTGCCGAGATCGCGCACCAGATCGCCACCGGCGGTCACTTCGGCCCGGCGCGCGCCCGGCTTTCCGCGCAGCACCGGATCGAAGTAGCGCTCCATATTGTCCTTGCCGATCTTGTATCCCGGCGTGATCAGCAGCGGATTGCGATCCTTCTTATAGTCTTCTGCGGAAGCCGCGCCGACATAGCCGACCAGATGCGCAACGGCCGCGCCGGCGGGATAGTTGCGCATGAACGCACGGGCCGGGGCCACACCCGGCAGTTCCGGCAGGCGCACCGAAATGGCGGCAAAATCCTCCTCGCTCAAATCCTCGGCAATCTGCACTGGCTGAAAGCCCGATGCCTTTTTCATGTCTTCGAGAATGCGTTCCATCGTATCCGGGCTGAGCCGCAGCAGTGTCTGCAGCTCGCTCAGCACCCGCCTCTCATCCTGAAGCCGGTCCGGAATGATATCGACGCGTGGCGCCACCCGGTTATCGGCGAGCGCCTTGCCGTTGCGATCGATGATCCAGCCACGGCGGGGCGGTATCAGCGTCAGATTGAGGCGGTTGCTTTCCGATTTGAGGCTATATTGCTCGTTCTGGACGATGGCGAGATAGCCCAGCCGCAACGCCAGCAGCCCGCCGACGCCTGCCTGCAGCCCGCCCAGCAGCATGGCGCGGCGCGAAAAGATGACGCGCTGCAGCCCTTCAGTGACGTTCAGCTCCTGCCGCTTTCTGCCTTTGCCGAATATCATCGCTTCAGCCGCCACAAATCCAGATGCCCGACCAGGCGCAGTGTGACAGGAAAGAACAGGATCGACCATATCATCTGTGGCACGACCACCAGATAATCGGGCCGCGGCGCAGACCAGCCGACGAAATAGACGCCGCCCAGCAGCGCAAAGCTGATCGCCAGTGCTGCGAACAGCCAATCCTGCCAGAAATCGCGCCACCACATGCGCCGATCGATATAATCGAGCGCCAGCAGGATCACCGACCACAGAAAGATTGCGCTCCCGATCGGCTGGCCGCTCAGCAGATCGTCCCACAGCCCAAGCGGTGCAGCGATCCACAGCGGCCAGATGTCATTATGTGCCAGCCGCCAGGCAATCAGCATCATCAGCCCAAAGGGCGGCAGGATGGGGGATTTGGCCATGATCGGCAGCATCGTGGTTGCCGATGCGAGCATCACCGTCGCCACGGGAATGGCCAGCAGTCGAAAGGCTGAAGGCGCATCGCCAATGCGCAGCGGGCGCGGCTGCCTCATGGCGTTTTGGCCTTGCCCGCGCTTGCCGGTGCGCGCACTGCCGGGGCATTGCTGCTCGGCGCGTCTTCCGCGGAAAGCCCCTCGATCACGCGATAGACCCGTTCGATGATCACGGCATCGGCGCGCGCCGGATCGGCCAGCGGGCGGCCGATCGCGCCATCGGATTGCGGCCTGAAGACAACGGCAACGGGAATGCGCGGCTGATAAAATCCGCCCGATCCCGATGTCACGAAAATGTCGCCAGGCTTCAGATCGTTGATCCCGCTGTTGAGCGGCCTGATATCGAGCATGCCGTCTGCCCGCCCGGTCGCCAGCGCAGGCAGCCCGTCGCTCGTCCGCCGCACTGGCACGATATTGTCGCTGTCCGTAACCAGCAGCACACGTGAAATGCTGGGCCCCACCTCGAGCACCCGGCCGATCAGCCCATCGGGTGATCGGATCGCCTGGCCCGGCTCGATGCCCTTGTTCCGCCCTGCATCGATCAGCGCAAAGCGGCGCGAGCTGGATGCCGATGTGCTCAGCAGTCGGGCAATCGCGACGCGGGTTTCGCTTTGCTGCGACAGCGTGAGCAGGGCGCGCAGCCGCTTGTTTTCCTCTTCGAGCGCACGTGCCTCCACCAGCTTGACCCGCGCCCGGCGCAGCTCTTCGCGCAGCGCGCGATTCTGGCTGCCGGCCTGCCAGAAACTGGCGACATTCTCGTCGACCGAGCCGACCGAGCCCGTGACCGAGCGGGCCGTGCGGGTGGCCGGCGCAAAGATTTCGGCAGCAGCCAGCCGCAGCGCGGAAAATCCGCGCGGATCAGCCGCGGAAATCACCAGAAGCAGCAGGCCGGCCAGCGCCCCCGTGATGGCCAGCACATAGGCAATGAACACGCCCATCTGGGCCTTGCGTGAATATCCCGGCCGCCTTTGTGCTTTGAGCGCCATTGCACCCCGGCTCCCGTCGCGACGGGATCAGGCAGACATCAGAACGCCGCGGAAGATGGGGTCTTCCAGCGCACGGCCCGTGCCGATCGCCACGCAGGTGAGAGGATCATCCGCAACCGAAACGGGCAGCCCCGTCTCTTCGCGCAGCTCTTCGTCGAGCCCGTTCAGCAGCGCGCCACCCCCGGTCAGCACAATGCCCTGATCGACAATGTCTGCCGCCAGCTCGGGCGCCGTGTTTTCGAGCGCGATCCGCACGCCTTCGACAATGGTGCCGATGGGTTCGGTCAGCGCTTCGGCAACCTGGGCCTGGTTGATCGCGATTTCCTTGGGCACGCCGTTCACCAGATCGCGTCCCTTGATGTGGATGGTCGCCCCCACGCCGTCGGCCGGCGTGCGGGCGACGCCGAATTCCTTCTTGATCCGTTCTGCCGTGGCTTCGCCGATCAGCAGGTTGTGATGCCGCCGCACATAGGAAACAAGCGCTTCATCCATCTTGTCGCCGCCCACGCGCACCGAGGTGGTGTAGGCCAGGCCGCGCAGCGAAAGCACCGCGACTTCGGTCGTGCCGCCGCCGATATCGACCACCATCGAACCGATCGGCTCGG
>CAZFYJ010000149.1:0-5406 GCA_964523215.1 uncultured Sphingomonadaceae bacterium
GAGACGGCGATTGCCGAGATCCAGGCGCATGTCCATCTGGCCCAGCCCGATGCGCAGATCGAGATCATCGCCGAGGGCGCGGTCGATGTGGTGGATCGGGCCGGGGTTGTCGCCGGGCTGGCGCGCGATGTGCCGCCCGCTGCCTTTCTGCGGATGACGGCGCTCACTGCCCCCGATGGCGCGATCGCAGCGCTCGCGGCAGAGGTGCAGGGCGCGCGCCCGCTTGACCGGCTGCACGATCTGATGGGCCAGGTGCGCAGCGCGATCGCCTATCGGCCCGGACGCACCACCAGCACCACCACCGCGGCCGAAGCCCTCGCGCTGGGGGCCGGCGTCTGCCAGGATCATGCCCATGTCTTCATCGCGGCTGCCCGCCTGATGGGCATACCGGCGCGCTATGTGGTCGGCTATTATCTGGCGCATGATGGCGAAGATGCCATGCACGAAACGCACGGCTGGGCCGAAGCCTATCTCGAAGGGCTGGGCTGGGTCGGCTTCGATGCCACCAACGGCGTCTGTCCCACATCTTATCATGTCCGGCTGTGCGCCGGCGTTGATGCGGCCGATGCAGCGCCGATCAAGGGTTCGGCCTTTGGCGGGGCGCAGAGCGGCATCACCGCCGATGTGCGGATTGCAGAGGCAAGCGCAGACATGCAACAGATGCAGCAGCAACAATGATTCGCGCCAAAGCGATCGGGCAATAGGGTGGGCCAATGACATATTGCGTGGGGATCCGGGTGTCTGCCGGGCTGGTGATGCTGTCTGACACGCGCACCAATGCGGGGATGGACAATTTTTCCCGCTTCACCAAGATGTTCACATTCCAGAGCGAAGGAGAGCGGGTCATCACCATGATGACATCCGGCAATCTTTCGATCACCCAGGGGGTGATGTCGCGGCTGCGGCGGGCGATCCAGCGCGTGAAGGACGAGGGATCGGATGAACCGACGGTGCTCAGCGTGCCCACAATGTATGAAGCCGCCGAGCTGGTGGGCCGGGAAATGCAGGCGATGCAGAGCGAATATCGCGATGCCATCCAGCAGCAGGGGCTGGGTGCCGATGCCTCCATCCTGTTCGGCGGGCAGCGCAAGGGCGGCAAGCACCGGCTCTATCTCATTTATTCGGCAGGCAATTTCATCGAAGCGACGCGCGACACCCCGTTTTTCCAGATCGGCGACCATAAATATGGCAAGCCGATTCTCGATCGCGTGATCAGCTTTGAAAGCAGCCTTGAAGATGCGACCAAGGCCGCCTGCGTTTCGATGGAGTCGACGATCCGCTCCAATCTGTCGGTCGGCATGCCGCTCGATCTTGCGGTGATGCCGCGCGATGCCCTGGGCTACAGCACCCAGCGGCGCATCGATGCTGACGATCCCGGTTTCCGAAACATTGCGCTGTTGTGGGCCAAGACACTCAAGGCCGGGTTTGAGGATTTGCCCAGCTTTCTCGATTGAAGCAGGCGGCTGCTGTCCCTATCTGATGGGGCCGTCTTTTCCCGAACAGGATTCGCAGACTATGTCGACCACGCACAGCACCCGCATGCTCATCATCGGTTCCGGCCCCGCCGGGCTGACCGCCGCCATCTATGCCGCCCGCGCCGGGTTGCATCCGATTGTGGTGCAGGGCATGCAGCCGGGCGGGCAGCTCACCATCACCACGGATGTCGAAAATTATCCCGGCTTTCGCGATGTTGTGCAGGGGCCGTGGCTGATGGAGGAAATGAAGGTGCAGGCCGAACATGTCGGCACGCGGATCATCTTCGATCAGATTGTCGCGCTTGATGTGGGCCGCAGGCCGTTCACCGCGACGGGCGATGGCGGCGATGTCTATCTCGCCGATACGCTTGTGATTGCAACCGGCGCCCAGGCCAAATGGCTCGGCGCACCGGGCGAGATGGAGCTGGGTGGCAAGGGCGTTTCAGCCTGTGCCACATGCGACGGATTTTTCTATCGCGGCAAGAAAGTGGCGGTGATCGGCGGCGGCAATACCGCGGTGGAAGAAGCGCTTTACCTCACCAACCACAGCGAGGATGTGACCCTGATCCACCGGCGGGACAGCCTGCGCGCTGAAAAAATCCTGCAGGATCGCCTGTTTGCCAATCCCAGGATCAGCGTCCTGTGGAACAAGCAGGTCGCCCGCTTCGTCGATGGCGGCGGCGTGGCTGGGCTGGTCGGGCTCGATCTGATCGACACGGTCGATGGCAGCGCCAGCCATCTGGCCTGCGATGGCGCATTCGTCGCAATCGGGCACAAGCCCGCAACCGAGCTGTTCCAGGGCCTGCTGCCCATGGATGCAGAGGGCTATTTGCAGGTTTCGCCGGGCACCGCGACCACCAGCATCGCGGGCGTTTTCGCCGCAGGCGATGTGGCAGACAAAATCTATCGCCAGGCGGTGACGGCGGCGGGCATGGGCTGCATGGCGGCACTGGAAGCTGAAAAATTCCTTGCCCATGCCGATTATGTGGCGCGTCAAAAAGTGTCAGAACCGGCCTGACTGCGGCCACGCAGCGCTGCGATGATCTGCGTTGCAACCCATTCGGCATCGTCTGGGCTGGCAAAGCTGTGGCTGGCGCTGTTGCGGCTGATCAGTCGGATTGCCGGGTTGCGGCGTGCATCGGCCCAGGCGCTGCTGCGCCACTGGGCCAGAAAGGCAAGGGCGGTGCTGTCTTTGTCCGCCGTCACAATGGTGGTCGGCACGGCGATGGCGGCAAGGCGATCGCGCAGCCGCGCCGCAAGGCTCTCTGCTGATGGCGTGGCCGGTGCCGCACGCGCCAGGCGCAAGCCACGCAGCAATTTGCGCAGATCCACGCCGCCCGTGATCAGCCGCAACAGCTCGCGCGGATTTTTCAGCTTGGCCAGATAGCGGGCCCGAATGGCCGCCGCATTGGGCAGCGCCGGTGCCGCACCATCGGCGGCCGCTGCCTGTGCTGCGGTCTCGAGTGTCCATGGATTGAGCAGAATCAATGCATCGGCTGCCTGTGCTGCCGGGTGGAGCAGGAGTGCGCTCGCGGCATCGCACAGGCCAAGGCAGGCCAGTGTGCGCACGCCCGGCATGCGCGCCCGCAATGCAGCCAGCGCCGCCTCCAGATCGTCATTGCTGCTGGTAAAGCCCTGATTTTCGCCGCTGCTATCGCCCACGCCGCGCCGGTCGAAGCGCAGGACAGCAATCCCCTCGGCCGCGAGCCGCTGCGCCAGCATGGCCATGCCGCGATGGCCGCCGCTGCGTATTTCATTGCCGCCGGAAAGGATGACCAGCCCGGTGCCGGCATCATCCGGCCCGTCAAGGGTTGCCGCCAGGGTTTCGCCCGCGCAGGCAAAGCTCAGATGACGCCGCATGTGCGCCCCCAATCAAGCAGATCGGCTGCAATCGCATCGGCAAAGCCCGCATCTTCGCCTGGCTCTGCGCGCAGCCACAGCGGACTGCCGGCGATGATGGGAACATCGCCATCGCCCGCCAGCGTGGTGGTGCGGCAGGGGGCGGGCGGGGTGCGCGGCTCCGCGCCTGTCAGCTCGGCCAACATCGCGGGTGAGAGCCGATTGCCTCCAAGATCGAGCGGAGCCGTGGCCCCCGCATCGATCAGGGCCGCCTGTGTGGTCGCGATGCCCTGCTCGGCATCGGCGGCAATCCGGGTGCGCAGCAATATCCGCAGCAGGCTTGCGCCACTGGCCGGCGCGCAGCGCCAATGCGCCGCAGCGTCTGGCGCATCGTCAATCAGGCAGCCGCCGCGAAAGGCCGCTGTGATGATCGGTCGGCCCGCCTGCGCAACGGCCTCTGTCACCGCCGTGCGCCACAGGCTCAGGCTGGCAGCGTGCGTCGGTAGCAGGCTTTCGTTCTGGCCGGGAAGATCGGGCAGCAATGCGCCCACCCCGCGGGCCGCGAGCGCCGCCATGGCGAGGCGCACCGTGCGGCGCATCCGGTTACCCTCATCGAACAGCGGCAGGATGAAGAGGATTGCAGGCCCATGCGCCGGGCCGGTCGTGATCAGCTGTTCGCCGGGCTGGTCCCGCATTGACGCGTGCTGCGGCTGTCCGGGCGGCGCGATTGCGGATGTCGGGGCATGCTCTGCCATGGCGCCGCACCCAAGCGGGCGTCAATCCGCGAGCTTTTGCTCGGCAAAGCTGATCAGGCTGCCCAGATCGGCAAAGATATCTGCGCTCACATCATCATCGTCGATCATGATGTCCAGCCGTTCCTCCAGCTCGGTCAAAAGGCTGGCAACCGCCATCGAATCCAGTTCCGGCAGCGCGCCGAACAATTCGGTTGCATCGTCAAATGCCGCCACCCGTTCGGAAGAAATGCCCAGCACGTCGCGCAGCACAGCGCGAACGGCTTTTTCGGCGCGAACCCTGTTCGGTGACATTCGCATGCTCCCCCTTTGATGTGCAGTGCGCCCGATAGCGCCGGTTTCAGCGGCCTGCAAGCCGCCGCAGTGCATATTTGGCGAGCATCGGCCAGGCTTGCGGATGCGTCGGGTTCATGAGCGTGAGGCTGGACAGTGTTTCGCGTTCTTCCATCCAGGCCGCCTTATAGGCATCATCGCCGGTGCCGAAGTCGATCGTCTCCACCCGGTCCCGATCGATCACATGCTGAAACAGCGCGTGGCTGAGCAAGGTGCCGGGCGAGGCCTTTTGCTCATCCTCCACATGGGCAAGCTTGTGGATATAGGCTGTCTTGCCATCAACCGTCCAGAATTGCGCTGCAACCGGCACGCCCGCCATCGTCGCCAGGCCCAGCCGCAAGCGGCCTGCCGCGCCCTCTGCCTCGGCCAGCGCACGCACGAAATGGGGCTGGCCTTCGGCCGTTTTCCAGCTTTGGGCGTAAATCTGTTCATAGGCAGCCCAGGCATCGGCATCGAAGCGCGTGAGGATGCGGATTGCCACAAGATTTTTCTTTGCCTTGCGCGCAACCGTGTTGCGCAGTTCGCCAGGGCGCCCCGCCCAATAGGCGGCAAAATCGCGCCCATAAAGATGGATGCTGTGCTTCACCGTAGCGCACTCCTGCCGCACCACCCATCCGGCGTGGCGGAATGCCTGCGTGATCTGCGCGCTGGTCCCGTCGGCATCGGGAACCGGCGACATGGTGATGCTGGCGGCCTGTTTTTTCAGTCGCCGGGCAAGCGCAATCAGCAGCGGCAGCCGGGTGTCGCGCTTGGTGTCGCGCCCCGCATCACGCGTTGCATCACTTTGGGCTTTGCCCGTCAAGACAGGCCGGAAATGAAAGCTGTACCAGTTGGAAAGGCTGGAAAAATGCGGTGCCTTGGTCTGCACCAGATAGAGCCAGAGGCTTTGCCCGCCGGCAATGCTGCGCGCAATCAGCAGCGGCTGATCCGCCATGCAGTGCGCATGCAACAGGCGAAACCATTCGAGCCGCTCGAACGGCCCCAGCATCTGAGCAGAGGCCTGCGGG
>CAZFYJ010000150.1:0-5386 GCA_964523215.1 uncultured Sphingomonadaceae bacterium
CGCAGCCTTGCCGCGTGTGAAGGCGCGCTGCTTGTGGTCGATGCAGCCCAGGGCGTGGAGGCGCAGACGCTCGCCAATGTCTATGCCTCGATCGAGCATGATCATGAAATCGTGCCGGTGATCAACAAGATCGATCTGCCCGCCGCCGATGTGGAGCGTGTGCGCGAGGAGATCGAGGAAATCATAGGGCTCGATGCGCGCAATGCCGTGCTCGCTTCGGCAAAGACCGGCATCGGCATCACCGAGATATTGGAGGCGATCGTGGCCCGCATCCCGCCGCCGCGGGGCGATGCCGCAGCACCGCTCAAGGCAATGCTGGTCGACAGCTGGTATGATCCCTATCTTGGCGTGGTCATTCTCATCCGCGTGATCGATGGCAGCATCCGCAAAGGCCAGCAGATCAGCTTCATGCAGGCAGGCACCACCCATCTGGTCGATCGCGTGGGTGCCTTCACCCCCAAGATCGAGAACCTGCCACAGCTTGGGCCCGGCGAAATCGGCTTCATCACCGCGCAGATCAAGGATGTCTCGCAGGCGCGTGTCGGCGATACCATCACCGATGCGCGAAAGCCTGCTGCGGCCCCGCTGCCCGGTTTCAAGGAAGTGCAGCCGGTGGTCTTTTGCGGCCTGTTCCCAACCGATGCGAATGATTTCGAAAAGCTGCGTGACAGCATTTCCAAACTGCGCTTGAACGATGCCAGCTTCAGCTTCGAAATGGAAAGTTCAGCAGCGCTTGGCTTTGGCTTCCGCTGCGGCTTTCTCGGGCTGTTGCACCTTGAAATCATCCAGGAGCGGCTTTCGCGCGAATATGATCTCGATCTCATCACGACTGCGCCGTCGGTCGTCTATCATCTGCATCTGAAGCGCACCAAGGATGCGCCGGAACGCACCATCGCGCTGCACAATCCGGCGGACATGCCCGATCCGACCCTGATCGAGGCGGTCGAAGAGCCGTGGATCGAGGCCACCATCTATGTGCCGGACAGCTATCTTGGTGCCATTCTCAAGCTGTGCCAGGATCGACGCGGCATCCAGAAGCAGCTGACCTATGTCGGCAGCAACGATGCCACCCGCCGGGCGATGCTGGTCTATGAACTGCCGCTCAACGAAGTGGTGTTCGATTTTTACGACCGGCTGAAGAGCATCAGCCGCGGCTATGCCTCGTTCGATTATCATCAGATTGGTCACCGCCCAGGCGATCTCGTCAAAATGGGCATATTGGTGAACAACGAGCCTGTGGATGCGCTTTCGATGATCGTGCACCGCGGCAATGCTGAGGTGCGCGGGCGCGGCATGTGCGAGCGGCTGAAGGACCTCATTCCGCGCCATCTGTTCAAGATCCCGATCCAGGCCGCGATCGGCGGCAAGGTGATCGCGCGCGAAACGATTGCCGCGCTGCGCAAGGATGTGACGGCGAAATGCTATGGCGGGGATGCCACGCGCAAGCGCAAGCTGCTGGAAAAGCAGAAGGAAGGCAAAAAGCGGATGCGCGAATATGGCAGTGTGCAGATTCCGCAGGAAGCCTTCATCGCGGCCCTGCGGATGGGCGAGGATTGATCAAGAACGGGCAGCCCAAAAAGAAGGGGAGACAGCCGAAACTGTCTCCCGCCAACCCCTCTTCGGGGCAATTCGCAACCGGCATCAGGCCTCGATGGCGAGGCCCGACGGGGCGAACATGATCAGGCGAATGTTCGTGCGCCGTTAAAGTCGTTCAGATTGATGCGCTGGTCGGGGTCCGGCTGCTGCGCATTGAATTGATCAATGTCACGCATGGCATTGCCGACATCGACCTGATTGCCGCCCTGCAATGCCTGCTGCAGCTGGCCGATCAGCTGTTGTGCCAGCTGGCTCACCAGCTGCTGGGCAAGCTGGCCCGCCATTTGAGAGGCCATTTGCGTCGCCATTTGGGCCGCGACCTGCTTGGCAATCTGTTGCGCGATGATGGCACCAATCGGAAGCATGGGATTTCTCCTTCTTCAACCCTGTGCCATCGAGGATAACTGATTCGCATACTCGTGGCGCTAGACGATTCGTTTAGGAACAGACAGGCAACAAAATCATGGCTGTCCACAATGGCTGACAGAATCGCTTGTCAGCATGGCGTGGCATCGCCTATTCGCAGCAATGATGGAGAGTCTGGATACGCAGCAGCTGGCGGCGCGCCAGTGGTTTGAGGCCTTGCGCACGCGCATCTGCGCCGCATTTGAGGCCATCGAAGCAGAGGCCGGCAGCGATGCCCGCTTCAGCTACACTGCTTGGAACCGCGATGATGATCCCGATGGTGCGGGCGGCGGCGGCGTGCGCGGCCAGATGAACGGCGCGGTGTTTGAAAAGGTCGGCGTCAACGTCTCAACCGTGGGCGGTGCCTTTTCACCCGAATTTGCCAAATCCATTCATGGCGCGGGTGAGGATCCCAGCTTTTTTGCAACGGGCATTTCGCTTGTTGCGCATATGGCCAATCCGCATGTGCCGGCGGTGCACATGAACACGCGGTTTCTGGTGACGCAGAAGCGCTGGTTTGGCGGCGGGGCCGATCTCAATCCGCCGCTTCCCTATGCCGAAGACACGGCGGATTTTCATGCCGCGCTGAAGGCTGCGTGCGATGCGCATCCGGGTGCGGGTGATTATGCGGCCTATAAGAAATGGGCCGATGATTATTTCTATATCCCCCATCGCCAGGTGCACCGGGGCGTCGGCGGCATCTTCTACGATCATCTTGAATGCAGCGATGACGCAAGTTTCGAGCGCAATTTCGCCTTCACCCGCGCCGTGGGCGAGGCATTTCTCGCGGTCTATCCCGAGCTTGTGCGCCGGCGCATGGGGCTGGCCTATGACGATGCCGATGTGGCGCGCCAGCTGGCCTGGCGGGGGCGCTATGCCGAATTTAATCTCGTTTATGATCGGGGCACATTGTTCGGCCTGAAAACCGGCGGCAATATTGACGCCATCCTGATGAGCCTGCCGCCGCGCGCCACCTGGGCCTGATCACCGGGGCTTCATGGCCTAGCCAGTCGCGGCCAGCTGTTCGGCCGAAAGGGCATAAAGCGGAGCCGCCCCGGCCGTGGCCGCGGCCTTGAGGCCCAATGCCTCGGGCACGATCTGTTCCAGATAGAAGGCGCAGACCGCCTGTTTCCGGGCAAGAAAATCCGCATTGCCCGCATCCCGCGCCGCCATGTCGGCCGCGACCCGCCCCTGCCGTTCCATCAGCCAGCCGCAGGTGGCGACGGAGAGCATCGTGAGGAAGGGGGCGCTGCCCGCCAGCCGGTCATCCACATCGGCCGCCAGCATCCAGCGCGCCACCGCGCCACAGGCCTCGGCCAGCTGCCGGACGCCCGGATGTCCGGCCTCTGCCAAAATGTCGGCAATCAGGCGCGATATCTCCGCACCGCCATCGCCTGCCAGTTTGCGGCCGACAAGATCGGCGGCTTGAATGCCATTGGTGCCCTCGTAAATGGGGGCGATGCGGGCATCGCGATAATGCTGGGCGGCGCCCGTTTCCTCGACAAATCCCATGCCGCCATGCACCTGGATGCCGATGCTGGTCACTTCGCAGCCAATGTCTGAACCATGGCTTTTGGCGAGCGGCGTGAGCAGATCAGCACGCGCCTTTGCGCCGTCCAGTCCTAGGGTGGCACGATCGACCTGGCCCGCCGCGTAATAGAGCAGCGCACGGATGGCCTGGGTCTGGGCTGCCATGCGCATCAGCATGCGCCGCACATCCGGATGCTCGATGATCGGCACGGGGGCGCCCCCCGGGGTTGCTGCGCGCGCTGATTGCACGCGATCGCGCGCATAAGCCAGCGCCCCCTGGGTTGCGCGCTCGGCAATGTCCACACCCTGAAGGCCGACATTCAGGCGGGCATTGTTCATCATCGTGAACATCGCACGCATGCCCCCCATTTCCGGGCCGATCAGCCAGCCGACGCAGGCATCCCGATCCCCGTAAGAGAGCACGCAGGTGGGCGAACTGTGAATGCCCAGCTTATGTTCGATCGAGACACAGCTGATATCGTTGCGCGTGCCATCGGGCAGGATTTTGGGCACTAGAAACAGCGAAATGCCCCGTGTGCCCGGTGGCGCACCCGGCGTGCGGGCGAGCACCAGATGGATGATGTTCTCCGCCAGATCATGCTCGCCAAAGGTGATGTAGATTTTCGTGCCCTTGATGCGGTAGCTGCCGTCTGGCTGCGGCTCGGCCGTGGTGCGCAGCGCGCCGACATCCGATCCGGCCTGCGGTTCGGTGAGGTTCATCGTGCCGGTCCATTCGCCCGTGATCAGCTTTGGCAGATACTCGGCTCTTTGCGCGTCGCTGCCATGGGTGTGAATGGCCTCGATCGCGCCCACGGTCAGTGTCGGGCACAGGCGGAAACCCATATTTGCGGTGCCGAGATTTTCGAGCACGACGGTCGCCAGCGCAAAGGGCAGGCCCTGCCCGCCATAGGCCACCGGGCCATCCAGCGTGCCCCAGCCACCGTCCACATAAGCCTGATAGGCTTGTTTGAAGCCGGGCGGCATGATGACATTGCCATCGCGCAGCTCCGGCGGCTGGGTGTCGCCTGTGCGATTGGTCGGAGCCCAAAGATCGGCCGCCAGCTGGCCCACGCCATCGATGATCGCATCCACCAGATCGGGCGTCGCAGCGGCAAAGCGGGGGTGTGCGGCAAGCTCTGCCATGCCAGTCACATGATCGAGCACGAAGCGTTGTTCAGTGCTGGCAGGGCGGAAAGTCATGACGGCTCCAGACGCTTGCGGTTCGCGATAATGCGTGCCTATAGCGCTGCATGGAACGTGGCTCAAACCCCAGTTTTGCGACCCGCGTCGAACCTTACGGCATGGCCGCGGTGGCGGCGGCGGCAACAATCATCGCAGGGGGTGGCTGTGTCGCCGTGCCCACCGAAACGGTCTATGGGCTGGCCGCTGATTCGCGCAGTGCAGCAGGCGTTGCCGCGATCTACCGGGCCAAGGGCCGGCCCGATTTCAATCCGCTGATCGTGCATGTGGCCGATGCAGCGATGGCGCAGACGCTTGTTGCATGGAGCGATGCGGCAGAGCGACTGGCGGCGCATTTCTGGCCGGGGCCGCTGACATTGGTGCTTCCGCTGCTGGCGGATGCGCCTGTTGCCGAGGCCGTGGCGGCCGGCTTGCCCACGCTTGCCGTGCGCGCGCCTGCGCATCCCGCGATGCAGGCGCTGATCGCGGCAGTCGGGCGGCCGCTTGCGGCACCCTCTGCCAATGCGAGCGGCGCGATCAGCCCGACAACCGCGGGGCATGTGCTCGCGACGCTGCGCGGGCGCATCCCGATGGTGATCGATGCCGGGCCGTGCGCTGCCGGGATTGAATCGACCATTGTTGCCGTTGGTCGGGCCGGATTGCGGCTGCTGCGCCC
>CAZFYJ010000151.1:0-5379 GCA_964523215.1 uncultured Sphingomonadaceae bacterium
TCGAGCCGCGCGCCGGGCAGCGCCGAGAACCCTTCCCAGCCGTCCAGTTCCGGATACAAGACAAGCGCGCGCGACTTTTACGATGCTCCGCGCCGCGCATCCGGCGCGTGGGAAGTGCTGTTCACGCTGCCCGATGGCCAGCTGAGCGAAGGCAGCTTTACCAATATCTTTCTGGCCGACGGCGATGTGCTGCTGACGCCGCCGCGCGCCATCGGGCTGTTGCCCGGCATCTTGCGAGACGAGCTGATCGCGGAGGGGCGCGCCCGCGAGGCCCGGCTGGTGCCTGGCGATCTGGCAGATGGATTTTTCATCGGCAACAGCCTGCGCGGGCTGATCCCGGCGCGGCTTGCCGGCGGCGCCGAATAACAGGCGCACAAGCCCGGTTGTCACAGTTTGGTCAGCCGCTATAGCGCGGGTGCACCGCACCACATCTTGCTGCACGAAAGCCCTCATCCCATGCGCACGACCTCTGCCGCCCTCAATCGCATCCAGCCATCGGCCACCCTTGCCATGACCCAGCGTGTGGCAGAGCTGAAGGCCAGCGGCGTGGACATCATCGGGCTATCGGCCGGCGAACCTGATTTCGATACGCCCGATTTCGTGAAGGAGGGCGCGATTGCCGCCGTGCGTGCCGGCCAGACCAAATATACCAATGTCGATGGCACACCTGCCCTGAAGGCTGCGATCCGCGAAAAATTCGCGCGCGACAATGGCCTGCACTATGCCCTTGATCAGATCAGCGTCAATGTCGGTGGCAAGCACACATTGTTCAACGCGCTGGTCGCAAGCGTGGATGCAGGCGATGAAGTGATCATCCCCGCGCCATATTGGGTCAGCTATCCTGATATCGTGAACTATGCCGGGGGCACGCCAGTGATCCTGCCGGCGGGCGCGAACCAGCTTTACAAGATCCTGCCGGAACAGCTGGAAGCAGCGATCACGCCGAACACCCGCTGGTTGATCCTCAATTCGCCGTCCAACCCCACGGGCGCTGCCTATTCGGCGGCAGAGCTGGCCGCGCTGGCCCAGGTGCTGCTGCGCCATCCGCATGTGCTGGTGCTGACGGACGACATGTATGAGCATGTCTGGTATGCAGCGGATGATTTTGCCACAATTGCGCAGGTCTGCCCCGATCTGCATGATCGCACGCTGACCGTGAACGGCTGTTCAAAGGCCTATGCGATGACGGGCTGGCGCATCGGCTATGCCGGCGGCCCCGCCTGGCTGATCAAGGCCATGGCAAAGCTGCAATCGCAATCGACATCCAATCCCTGCTCGATTGCGCAGGCTGCGGCGGTTGCTGCGCTGTCCGGCCCGCAGGATTTTCTGGCCGAGCGCAATGCCGCATTCCGCAAGCGGCGCGATATGGTGGTGGCGATGCTCAATGATGCGCCCGGCCTTCACTGCCCGACGCCAGAGGGAGCCTTTTACGTCTATCCCGATGCATCGGGCCTGATGGGGAGGCGCACGGCCGATGGCACGCTGATCGACAGCGATGATGCGCTGATCGATTATTTCGTCGATCATGCCCGCGTTGCCGCGGTTCCGGGCAGTGCCTTTGGCCTTTCGCCCGCATTTCGCATTTCCTATGCAGCGTCCGAAAGCGTGCTGAAGGAGGCATGCGCCCGCATCCAGATCGCCTGTTCAGCGCTGAAGGCGTGACGGGCTCCCCGTCCTAAAGCCCCGCTTCCACGGCCAGGCGCACGGCATCGGCGCTGGTCGGCACGGCCAGCCGGTCGATCAGCAGCGCACGGTGCATCTTCACCGTCTTTTCGCTGAGCGAAAGATTATAGGCAATCTGCTTGTTCATGAATCCGCGCGCCATCTGTTCCAGCACCTCGCGCTGGCGCGGCGAGAGCAGCTTTATGCGGTTTGCCGCCTCCACCTTGCGGGTGGCCGAAACGCCCGGCGCATCCTCTGCCAGCTCCACTTGCGAGCCGAGAAAATGCAGAATTTCCCCGCTTTCGGTAAAGATCGGCGCGATCAGCACGGCGTTGCGAAACGGAGTGCCATCCTTCTTGTAGTTGACCAGCTCCACCAGCGCGGCTCGCTTGCTGGACAATGCCTCGCGCAGCAGGTCAATCTGCGCCGGGTCTGTCCCCGGCCCTTGCAGAAAGCGGCAGTTGCGGCCAATCACCTCGTCCTGCGTATATCCGGTGAGCGCGCAAAAGGCGGCGTTGCAGGCAATGATGGGGTTGTCGGCACGCCCGGGATCGCTGACCACCGTCGCAATCGGGCTGTGGTTGATCATATAGGGGGCGTCGCCCTCGCTGTGCGCCGGTTCCCAATAATGCCTTGCTGAGTCGTCCATGATCGGAGCCTTTCAGCAGGATTATGGCACCGGACCGCCTGTCTCACAAGGCAAATACAGTCTTTATACTGTATCTATAGATCAAGCCGCTGTATTTTAATATGAAATTGTCGATACAGCGCGCGCGCGACCGCGGCGGATGCGCTATTTCCGCGATGCCTGCGTCGCCACCGGGGCACAGCGGGCGCGATCCCCGCGCTGGCAGGCGGCCACATCCTCCTGCCACTGCTTGTAGGCGATGGCATAGGCGGCCTTGTCCGCCTCATATTTGCGCATTGCCGCATCATAATCGGCCTTTTTCTTTGCATAGCTGGCAGATGGAGCCGTGCGCGGGGCGGCACCGCCATTGGCCAGTCGCCATGCCTTCAGATCATCGGCATAGGCCGAATAGGCCGTGTAAAAGCGCTGGAAGGGCTGCTCCAGCTCCCACAGCATGCGCGGCGCCTGGTCTTTCAGGCGGAGGCTGTCGAGCCCCCGCACCTGCTTTGAAATGCTGAAGGCCACGGGGCAAAATTCGGCCTGCACCGGCGGCGTGGCAAAATAATTGTAGAGCTTTGTGCCCAGCCGATCACGCGCGGCAACGCCGCGGCTGGCGATCACGGCGCGTTCCGCAGCGGCGATGGCCGCCTTGTGCTGCAGCTGGAGCGCATTGTAATTGTCGATCAGCGCCTGCTCATAATGCATGCCGCGGCAGCCAAGCGCCGCCACGTTGAGCGCGGCGCGCACATGGAACAGCGCCTCGCCAGCGGGCACGCCCTGATTGGGGGTTGCCCAATCGCCGCCTGTCGTGCGCGCAGGCAGTGTCATGCCAGGCGCTGCCCCTCCGGGCGGCTCCGGCGCATAATCCCAATCGCCGCTCGCCTGTGCGGGTGCAGTCGCCGTCGCGGCAAGGCTGATGGCCATGGCGAAGCCGGTGGCGATGGTGATGACGATCCGTGGCGTCACGCGGCCTGTGCTCGCGTTGCGATGCGCGCCGGAATGACGTCCTGTCCATGTGATGCTGTTCATGCTGCCTTCCCCCATGTCTGCGCCCTGGGCCAGATGGGCCGGGCGGTGCTGAAACCGGGGGTCAGCATCCATGACGTCGCTTATCAAGCTGACATCAAATGGCGTTAACGCGCGATCAGTCAGGAAAAGCGGGCGTTTTCAGTGCAGGATTGACGTCATGACGGCTTTGTTTCATCTGAAAACGGCCACATCCCATGCGGCATAATTGCCCCCGCTTCGGGGGTCCTCTGAATGTCTATGCAGCCGAGCTCCCCAGCACGCTGGCGATCCAGCGGTCGATCTTGGCTTCCAGCACGCCCAGCGGACAGCGCCTTGCCGGGCCAGATCAGCCTGACGTTGCCAGCGCACGACAGCTCAGCGGGCTGGACGCCTTGCTCGCGCAGCCCAGCTTCAGTTTTGATCGGTCGCTCGGTCTGGCTTCCCGGCCCGATGTCCCGCCGCAGCCCGGGCCAGATGATGAAGAGACTGAAATCATCGTTTTCGGGTTCCGCAACCTTGGTGATCATGTCGGTTCGGTTCCCGGCGGCGGCGGTGGCAATGGCACTTTGCTCTTTGGGACCGGCAATTATTGGAACGGCAGTAATGGCGCACAGGCCCCTGCGCCCGTTGATAGTGATAACATCCACCCAGCAGACGGGCAGGAAGCAACAGAAATTGTTGTGGAAGGCACACTCGCGACGCTTAAAGATATGATGGCAAAATATGGTGAGGTGAAAGTTACAATCCCTGGTGGCTATGGAACAATCAAGCTGTCAAATCTTATAAAACAATTCGAGAAAACACTTACTGTCGTTCAGGCCAGAGAGCTGCTGTTGGTATTGTCGAAGGGAGACGAAGATGTCATCACCGCTATCGCATTTATTGCAGGATTTGTAGCGGGTGCCGCTTTGTCTAGCAAGTCTGCTTTAGTTGCTTGGGCGGCCTCGACTCTTGCTACATGGGCTACAGACAAGGGATTGCGAATGTTGAACGAGATGATTACTGATACATTCAATTCTGCGTTGGGTCAAAATCCTTCTGACGTTGGCATGGCGACTGGCCCAAATCGCCCGTCTGCTGGGAACTTCATGGATTGGCTGCGGAGCCAGTTCAGCCCCCTGCCACCAAGATTTTAGAAAGAGCACAGATGTTGAACCTGGTCATCACGCTTGCCGCCCTTGCCTCGGCGGGGCAGGCAGAGGCGATCCAGAGCAATGCCGATCTCTATGTTCAGGCCTCTCGCTTCATTGATCGCGGCGGCAAGGTGCCGATTACGGACTTCAGGACGAAGCAAAGGCTGAGCTATGAAGCGTATATGGGCCAACGAAAACAGTGCCGGATCAAGCTGATCCGCGGCCAGAGTTCCCGCGATTCCGTCAGCGTAGACTGGATCTGCAACAATTCCGTCGATCAAATGATCGCTGACAGCTTCAACTTTGAAAAATCAAAGCTGGTGTCCATCTCTTCGGATGTGCCCGTTGTCAGAATCATCCCGAAATAAGGTGCGCCTTATCTGAAAACGGCCACATCCCATGCGGCATAATTGCCCCCGCTGCGGCACATTGGCGCCCGCCCTGATCGTGCTGACCGGCTGGCTGACGCCGTTTCGATGCAAGGGCTGCGGCGCGTCCATCCGGAACAACACATCAAGATGGATTGCCGTCCCGGCCTTCTTGGCCTTTTGGCGCGTCCAGCAGCGCACGGACGATGCGGGCACGCAAGCCCTGTGGTTCATCACCATCACCCTTGCGATCATGCTCTATGTCATGCTGATGGCACGGATCGAGCTCGCCGATCAGCCGCCCGCATAGCATGTGAGCGCGCATCCGGTGGCGGGCCGGCGCGCCCCGGATGGGCCATAGGGCATCGCTCTAGCTCCCCAGCACACTGGCGATCCAGCGGTCGATCTTGGCTTCCAGCACGCCCAGCGGCAAGGCGCCGGTCATCAGCACCTGATTGTGAAATTCCTTGATGTCGAATTTGGGGCCGAGCGCAGTTTCGGCGCGCTTGCGCAGCTCCTGGATCTTGAGCGCGCCGATCTTGTAGGCCAGCGCCTGGCTGGGAATGGCGATATAGCGCTC
>CAZFYJ010000152.1:0-5348 GCA_964523215.1 uncultured Sphingomonadaceae bacterium
GATCTCGCTCTTGTCGCCGCGGCGCGACGTGTTGCCGAACGCGCGCCCCAGGACCCGTCAAAGGATGTGCTGGTCGCACTCGACGCCATTTTGCGAGAGATGGACGAGAGCATGCCGGCAACGCTCGCCCGGCTTGATGGCCATGCGGCAAGCACACGCGCGCTGATGGCCTCGATCGAGCCGGGGCTGGCCGATGCTGAAACCCACGTCACTGCAATGCTGGCGCGGCTGCGCGAGGCAGAAGCCCTGCTGGCAGAGCAGGCACAGATTTTCGACCATGTCGCCACGACCGGCAACAGCACCATCGAAGAGCAGCGGCAGGCATTGGCCGTGCTCGAAGACGGGATCGGCCGGGTGCGCGCGCAATCCGAAGAGGTGACCAAATCGGTCGGGCCGGAAATGGTTGCGGCGCTGGTGCGCGTTCGTGAAACGGCAGGCCAGGCGGCAGACCGTGCGCGTGAGGCGATCAGCAGCGTCATCCCGTCCGCAGCAGACGAAATGGCTGGCGCCGTGGCCGATGCAATGGACAATGCCATTCGCGGCAAGGTTGAAGAACAGATGGGAGCAATTTCCCAGGCAGCGCAGCAGGCCGTCGCCGCCGCGCATCATGCCAGCGAGCGCCTGATGCGCCAGATGATCACGATTGCCGATACCAGCGCGAATATCGAGCGCCGGGTGGAAGAGGCCAACGCCCATGCCGAAGCCGCCATTCAGGACAATCTCGCACGCACGCTGAGCCTGTTGACCGATGCGTTGAATTCCACGGCAATCGATGTGACCGGCCTGCTTTCAAACGACGTATCCGATGCTGCCTGGGCGGCCTATCTGCGCGGCGACAAGGGCGTCTTTACGCGCCGTGCGGTCAAGCTGCTGGCGACATCCGAAGCGCGGGAAATCCTCCGTCGCTATGAAAGCGACGATGTGTTTCGCGGCCATGTAAACCGCTATATCCACGATTTCGAGACCATGCTCAAAACCGTGATGGACCTTCGCTCGGGCCAGTCGATCAGCGTGACCTTGCTGTCGTCCGATATTGGCAAGCTTTATGTTGCGCTGGCACAGGCGATTGAGCGCTTGCGCGGTTAGGCCTGACAGTTTCAGCAGGTTTGGTGACCGGGCAGGTGCGACGATGCAGGCCGATCAGTCCGGCTTCTTGAACAGATTGATATCGTCAACGCTGATCCAGCCATTGACATAGTTGAGATAATAGAGACCGAACAGCAGCGCGGAAATGAGCGTGGTCCGCAGGATCACGCGCCGCGGCCGAAAATCCACAGGGGCGCTATCGGCCTGGCCGGGCACCTTCTCCACTCCAGCCTCATCAGCCGTGCGCACGCCAAAAGGCAGCACGAAAAACGCCGTCATCGCCCAGAACAGCACATAAATGGCAAGCGCGGATGTCCATTTCATATGGGCTGATTGCCTTTTTCCTGGTTCTAAACGTCAACGATCAGAATATCGACGAGCGGCTTTTTGCCGGTCCATTGCGTGGCCACGCGCCGTGCGGCGATGCGCAATGCATCGATGAAGCGGCCCTTGTCCACATCCCGATTTTTGGCAACGGCACCGCGAACCGCATCTTCCACTTCGGCAATGAAGGCTTCGGCGTCTTCTTCGACGGGAATGCCATTGATGCGCACCGCCGGATCGCCCACAAGCCTGTGGCCGCTCGCGAGCGCGACCGCGACCGACATCTGCCCGAGTTGTGCCAATTTGCGGCGTTCGTTGATGGTGGCACCATCGGCGGGCAGAATGACATCGCCATCGAGCACCAGGCGGCCGCTGCGCACCTCGTCAATCACAGCGGGTTCACCGGGTGCGAGGCGCACCAGCTGCCCGTTTTTCTGAAACAGGTTGATGGGTATGTCCGTGGCCGCACCCAGGCGGCACTGTTCTTTCATATGCCGCACCTCGCCATGAACCGGCACCAGGATGCGCGGCCGCAGCCAGCGATACATGGCCTCAAGCTCTGGACGGCCGGGGTGGCCGGACACATGAATATGTGCCTGCTTTTCCGTCACCGTGCGGATGCCCCGTTCTGCCAGCTGGTTCATGATGCGCCCGATCGCCAGTTCGTTCCCGGGTATCTGCTTCGATGAAAAGACGACCGTATCATCGGCCTCGAGCGCAATTTCATGCTGACGCGCCGCCATCCGGCCCAGCGCCGCACGATCCTCGCCCTGCCCGCCCGTGGCGACCACCAGCAGCTTGTGGCGCGGCAGGCTCATCGCCACGTCAAAATCCACCGTTTCGGGGAAGTTCTTGAGATAGCCCTGGCTCTGTGCGACCTTCAGCACGCGGTTCAGCGATCGCCCGGCGATGCACAGCGTCCGCCCGGTTGCCTTGGCCACCTCTCCGATCGTGTGGAGCCGCGCCGCATTTGAGGCAAAGGTGGTGATGACCACGCGGTTCCGCTCCGCTTTCACCACCTGCATCAGGCCATCGCGCACGCCCCCTTCACTGCCCGATGGTTCCGGGTTGAACACATTGGTGGAATCGCAAACCAGCGCCAGCACGCCTGCATCGCCGATTGCGTGCAGCTGATCCGCGGTAGCAGGTGCGCCCAGCTGCGGCGCATCATCAAGCTTCCAGTCGCCGCTGTGGAAGATGCGGCCATAGGGCGTGTCGATGATGACAGCACACATATCCGGGATGGAATGGGCCAGCGGCACAAAGCCGATATCGAACGGGCCGAGCCGGAAATGCCCGTCCAGATCAACCGTGCGGATATCGAGCGCATCCTCGCGCCCCTCTTCGGCCAGCTTTGCGCGCACGAGCGCGGCCGTGAACCGGTTGGCATAGATGGGCACACCCAGCTCTTCGGCGAGATAGGGCACCGCGCCGATATGATCCTCATGGCCATGGGTGAGCACAATGCCGAGAAGATCGGCCTTGCGATCCTCGATAAATTCGAGATCGGGAAGAATGAGATCGACGCCCGGATAATCCTGGCTGCCAAAGCTGACGCCAAGATCAACCAGGATCCATTTGCCATCACAACCATAGAGATTGGCGTTCATGCCGATTTCGGCGGACCCGCCCAGCGCGAGAAAAAGCAGCTCTTTACCTGGTTTCATGAAGCGCCGTTGTGGCGGCGCTGATACAAAAGGGCAATGCCTTTCAGTGTCAGATCGGGATCAACTGCATCAAACAGCGCACTTTTTTCCTGAAACAGCACCGCCAGACCCCCTGTTGCCACCACTTTGGCCGGTCGGCCGATTTGCTGCCGCATCCGCGCGAGCAGCCCTTCGATCATCGCGACATAGCCCCAGTAGATGCCGATCAGCATCTGGCTTTCCGTGGTGCGCCCGATGACCGCATCATCAGCCGGCGCCTCGATGGCGATGCGCGGCAGCTTGGCCGCCGCGGCGACCAGCGCCTCCAGCGAGAGATTGAGGCCCGGCGCAATCAGCCCGCCCTTATAAGCCCCGCGATAATCGACATGATCGACCGTGGTCGCCGTGCCAAAGCTCAGCATGATGAGATCGCCGGGATGATCATGATGCGCCGCAATGGCATTGACAGCCCGATCAGCGCCGACCTGATGCGGCTCGTCGACATCAAGAGCAATGCCCCATTCCAGCGGGGCGCGCCCCGCAATGAGGGCCTCGACGCGAAAATAGCGGCTGGCAAGCAGTTGCAGATTGTGCAGCGCCCTGGGCACCACCGTTGCCACCGCAACATCGGTCACGACATCCGGCGTCAAGCCCGCAAGCTCGATCAGCCGCATCAGCCACACGGCATATTCGTCCGCCGTGCGGCGCGGGTCAGTCGAAATCCGCCAGCGGTGCATGATGCGCGGCGCGCCCGCCTCGGCAACATCGACCAGCGCGAATTTCGCATTGGTGTTGCCCACGTCGATCGCCAGCAGCATGTTTTGTTCCCCTCCCCCGTTCACCTGTGCGGCGCGTCACCAATCAGGGCGACATCGCCCGCGTGGAGAATGCGCACGCTGCCATCCTGCTGCAGCAAGCGCAAGCCGCCATCGCCCGCGAGCCCTGCGAAAGCCCCGGACCAAGCCTCTCCTGATGCAGTCGTGACGCATAATGGCGCGCCGAGCGGGTGGGCATGCGCCTGCCATGCCGCGTGCAGCCATTCCGCGCCATGCTGTCGCCACTGCGCCAGCGCATTCGCAACATGCGGGGCCAGCCGGCGGACGAAATCCAACGGCGCAATCAAAATGCCATGATCGGCAAGGCAGGCCGTTGCACGATCGGCCATGACGGGGGCAGCTGCCAGGTTGACGCCAATGCCGATCACCACGGCATCGCCCGCGCGTTCCAGCAGTATCCCGGACAATTTTCCGCCGCCCAGCATCACATCATTGGGCCATTTGAGCGCCAGCAGGGAGGATGCCTGTGCCGCACCCGGCAAGGCCGACAGCGTTTCATGCAAGGCCAGCGATGCAAGCATCGACAATCCCGCAGCCGGCGGGTCGGTGGGCCTTATGCGGACCAGCGTCGATGCGAAGACATTGCCGTCAAGGCCTTGCCACGCACGCCCGAGCCGCCCGCGGCCCGCCGTCTGCCGCGCGGCCAGGATCCAGTGGCCCTCGCCCGCGCCCTGCCCGGCGCGAACCAGCATGTCGCTGTTGGTCGATCCCGTTTCATCAACGGATTCGATGGCCCAGCCGACCCCGTGGGCCATGCCGCCCGGCCTGCTCAGAACAAGGCTGCAGCAGCAACGGCGCTGGCTGCCCCCAATGGCGCAATCAGCAGATAGCCAAGCGGTGAAACGGCCGCTGCGCTGATGGCAATCACGCCGCGTTCGACCATGGCGGGCACGGCCAGCGGGGCTGCGCCCTCCGGCTCGTCAAAATACATCGTCTTGACAATCCGGATATAATAATAGGCACCGATCACCGTTGTCAGCACGCCGATGATCGCGAGCGGCAGCAACCCGGCCTTCACCGCGGCATCGAACACCAGCAGCTTGGGCCAGAAACCGAACAGCGGCGGAATGCCCGCGAGGCTGAACATGAAGATCGCCAGCGCCGCTGCCAGCGCCGGGCGGGTCTTGCCCAATCCGGCGAGCGTGCTGATCCGCTCATCATAGCCGCCATTGGCGTCGCGCAGCCGCAAAAGGCAGGCAAAGCTGCCCAGCGTCATCACCACATAGACCGCCATGTAAGTCAGCACCGCTGCTGCACCTTCGCGGTTGGCTGCAGCAAGGCCAATCAGGGCAAAGCCGATATTGTTGATCGAGCTGTATGCCAGCAGCCTCTTGATGTTCGTCTGCCCGATCGCCCCTGCCGCGCCAAGCACCGTGGAGGCAATCGCAACGAACATGATCACTTGCTGCCACTGATCCGGCACGGAGGCCATGGCCTCATAGGTGACGCGCACCAT